>NZ_JBFUIF010000012.1:0-131978 GCF_056402015.1 Allobosea sp. P4_C6 | reverse complement strand
GTCGAGGTCTACTTCTGCGATCCCAGGTCACCCTGGCAACGTGGCTCGAACGAGAACACCAACCGGCTCCTGCGCCAGTATCTTCCCCACGGAACCGACCTGTCCCTGCAAAGCCAGGCCCAGCTCAGCGCCATCGCCCGTCAGCTCAACGAACGGCCCAGAAAGACCTTGCTCTATCAAACCCCAGCCGAGAGGTTCGCCGAGTGTGTTGCGGCGATCAGTTGAGCCCGCCCGTCAAGGCTGGTTTTCGAGAAAAGCCGGTGATCGGATTCGATCCGCCGGAGGGGCGCACGACCAGCCTCGTGCCTCGAATGGCCGGGCTGGAAGGTCCGAAATTTACCGGTTCAGGGCTCGGGATTTATCTGGATAAGCACCCGCAAGAATTTGGCTGAAACTCTCGGCGGAAGACTCTACTACTGCTCCTGCGGCTATCATCCGCGACAAGATGCTAGAATTGACCCGGAGTTGCTTTCTTAGCGGAGAGGTTTCCATGTCGAAGCATATTGGTCTGATTGTTGCGATTTCGATCGCATTGGGGGCGGCCGGTTGCGCCACCACCCCTGAGGTTACCAGCCGAACAGTGATCGTCGCGGGGGTGGGCCCGGTCGATATCGAGCGCCTTACCGTCCGCGTCGTGTCGGTCGATCCGCCCAACCGCGCGGTGGTCGTCGAGCAGCGCGGCTATCGATGGCTCGTCGACGTTCCGCCGGTCTTCGGCAATCTTGAGAATGTCCGCGAGGGAGACATGGTCGAGATCAACCGGGTCGAGGGGGTTGTCGTCGACGTCCGGCGCAACAAGCGTGGTGCGAAGCCCGGGATCACCTACACCGAGGCGGCGAGCGCGCCGTCGTTCCAGAACCTGCCAGAAAAATTCGTCGCACGGTCGGTGACGCTGACGGCGCGGTTCGAACGATTCGACGCGGCCAACAGCGTCGTGAGCTATGTCGGCCCCTTCGGCCCGCGTTCGCTCACCGTCACCGACCCTGACGTGAAGGCGAATCTGCAGAAGCTCCGCCGGGGCGACATGGTGGATCTCAGCTTCGCCGAGGCATTCTACATCGTGCTCAGATAGCATTCGCCGAGGCGCAATGCCTGCCCGGGCTCCGGGCAGGCAGACCCGTTCCGCGTTGGCGATGCGATGTAAGCTCCTGCATGCGACGAAAAAGCCCGCCCCGGCAGACCGGAGCGGGCTCTCATCTGCATCTGCCGTAGCAGGCGTCAGGCGGCGTCGGGCTGCGCCGGAGGATTCGCCGGCGGCTGATTGCGGCGGTCGGCCATGAACTGGTCGAACTCGGACTTGTCGCGAGCCATGCGCAGCCGGTCCAGGAAGTCGTGGAACTCGCGCTGTTCCTCTTCGAGGCGGCGCAGCGTCTCGGCACGGTACTCGTCGAAGGCGCGGTTGCCGCTGGAGGGGCCGCCGCGGCCCCAGCCGCCGAAGCCGCTTCCGAAGCCGCCTTCGCGGCCGGCCATGCGCTCGCGCAGCCGGTCCATCTTGCCCTGAAGACGGCTCATCCGGTGCTCGTACCGGTCTCCTGCGTAACCACAACCCATGCGTCCACTCCAGAACAGAAAGGCCAGGGTCGCCAGACCCAAGGGCCAGAACACGATGAAGCCGAGAACCGCGAAGGCGATCCAGGCACCCTTCCCATATTCGTCAAGCTTGGCGACGATCGGCATTGCTCCCTCACTCTAATGATCGTGAATGTAAATCACATTTACATAAATGGATCCAGCTGCGCCGATTGTCAAGAAGCCTGCCGCCCGGAATTGCTTCAGTCGGGCTTCGCCGCGCCCTTGGGGCCGATGCCGAGGCCCTGGAGATAGATCAGCATGCCGGCCTCGAGCAGCTCGGCCGCCGACATCGGCAGAGGGCGACGGCCGCCATCGGCCCGGCCGAACAGGGCGGCGACGCCGTGCGACATCGCCCAGACATGCAGTGCCATCATCAGGGCCGGCGGGCGCTTGCCCTGCGGCAATTGCGCGATCAGGGCCTCCGCCGCCTGGCGCAGCCCGGCGAAGGCGCGATCGGCCGCCGCGCGCAGCTCCGCGCTGGCATCGAGCGGCACGCCGGCCTCGAACATGGCCGAATAATAGGCCGGCTCGTCATGGGCGAAGGCGAGATAGGCGCGGCCCAGCCGGTGGAAGGCGGTCTCGGGATCGGGCTTGCCCTGGTCCCAGGCGCGGGCGAGGGCGGCCTCGAACGCCTGGAACCCGCGAGTCGCAACATCGGCCAGTAATTCGTCGCGGTCCCGGAAATGGCGATAGGGCGCGGCGGGGCTGACGCCGGCCAAGCGCGCCGCCTCGGCGAAGGTGAAGCCGTTCGGCCCCTTCTCGCCGATCAACCCGAGCGCAGCCCGCACCAGCTCCTCCTTGAGGTTGCCGTGGTGATAGCCGCGGGGCGTTTCGGGTCGGTCGCGCTTCCAGCTCATGTAAGGAGCGCTAACATATGGGCGGCCGGCGCGTCGATGGGCATGCGCGATATCGTCATTCGTCGAGCATCAGCCGCTTGCGCAGCTCGTCGGGGATACGCCGTGCCCGGCCGGCGCCGACGCAGGCGACCTTGACCGCGGCCGCGATCAACACCTCCTCGCCGCGCAGCACGCGCTGCTCCAGATCCATGGTCGCCCCGCGGGCTTCGACCGAGCGGGTCTCGACGGTCAGCAGATCGTCCATCACGGCAGGGCGGAGGAAATCGATCGTCATCTTGCGCACCGCGAAGCCGAGCGCGGTCTCGCCGTCGAAAAGCTCGCGCTGCTCGATGCCGAGCGCGCGGATCAGCTCGGTGCGCCCGCGCTCCATGAAGCGCAGATAGGAGGCGTGGTAGACGACGCCGGAAAAATCCGTGTCCTCGTAGTAGACACGAATGTCGATGCGGTGGGTCCTGCTCATCTCGCTCCGGCCGTTATCCATCGGTCGGCCACGGCATAGACCATCGCGCGCGCCAGCGGAACGGCCTGGCCGGACGGGAGGCTGCGACGATCGCACCCGGAACCCAGCCGTGAAGACGGGCGTTGGCCGTTGCGTAGCCAACTGCAAGGGAGGACATGATGGCCCAATCGACAAAGGCGACGGCGCGGCTGCTCGACAAGACCGAACTCGACCTCGTCGCCCGCACCCAGCGCGGCGCGATCGGCTCGCTGCCGGCGGACGACCTGCGCGAGCTCGCCACCCAGTTGCGCGAGCGCCGCGACAAGGCGCGCGACGGCGCGCGTCGCCAGAAGCGCGAGATGCGCGGCAAGGCCGAGCCCAAAGGTGCGAAGCCGGCCAGCGACAACAGCGGCACCAAGGCCAAGGCCGACGCGCTGACGGCAGCCTTGAAGCGCGTCGGCGCCGAGCGCACGCGCCGCGCCGAGAAGGAAAGGGCGCCCAGCCAGCGCAGCCTCGCGCGCAAGGCACTGGCGCTGAAGCAGCGTCAGAATGCCGTGGAACGGCCAAGGAGCCGGACCGCCGGCAAGGGCATGCAGCCGGTCGAGAATCCGAAGGCCGTCAAGTCGGGCGCCCTCAAGGATGCTGGCGCCCGTCCCGCGATGATGCGCGCGAAGATGGCTCGCCGTAGCGGCTGATCCATCGGCGCGTTCCGGGGGCGCGGCTGCCTCAGGCCCTGCGAGCGCTCAGCGCTTGCAGGGCTTGTTCATGAAGGAGCCGCAGTCATAGGGCTTCGAGAGCTCGTCGCGGATCGAATAATCCTTGCCCTCGAAGCGGTTGACGATGTCGTCGATGCGCCACCCGCCGTCGTCCTCAACCATGCGGAACCGCACGGTGACCGGCTGCTTGAAGCTGCGGAAGGTGGCGGTGACCTGTGCCTTGCCGTTCGCCGGCTTCTCGGTGACGGCGACATGCAGGTTCTTCACCTCGCCATCCTGGCCATTGATGAAGGGATCGGCGCCGATCTGACCCATCTCGCCGCTTTCGTCCTGATAGAGATCGTCTCGGGCGAAGAGAGCGGCGAGGCTCTTGCTGAGGAGTCTGTCGCGATGCGGCGGGCGCCAGGGCGGCTCGCCGGAAGCCGCGAGCGTCTTGATGGTGATGGCATAGGCGTCCTTCACCGGCCGGTCCGGCGTTGCCTCGGCCGCGCGGGCCGCGATCGCCAGCAGGGCGGTGAGCCCGGTCAAAGCGAGCGCGAGCGCAAGCTGGCGGAAGGCCGCGATCATGCCTCGCTCTCTTCGTCCCCGAACAGGCCGAACTGCGCTGTCTCGCGCGACGGCTCGGGCATGCCGAGATGGCGGAAGGCGTGCGGCGTCAGCAGGCGTCCGCGAGGGGTGCGCTGGATGAAGCCCTGCTGGAGCAGGAAGGGCTCGATGATCTCCTCGATCGCGTCGCGCGGCTCGGAGAGCGAGGCGGCGATGGTCTCGATCCCGACCGGGCCGCCGCCGAAATTGATCGCGACCGTGGTGAGGTAGCGTCGGTCCATCTGGTCGAGGCCGATCGCATCGACGTCGAGCAGGGAGAGCGCCTTGTCGGCGACCTTTCGGGTGACGATCGGGTCGCCGTCGACGATGGCGAAGTCGCGCACGCGGCGCAGCAGCCGGCCGGCGATGCGCGGTGTACCCCGGGAACGCTTGGCGATCTCGTTGGCGCCATCGTCGGACATCGGCACGCCCAATACGCGGGCGCCGCGGGCGACGATGCCCTGCAATTCCTCGACCGTGTAGAACTGCAGGCGGATAGGGATGCCGAAACGGTCGCGCAGCGGCGTCGTCAGCAGGCCAGCGCGGGTGGTGGCGCCGACGAGGGTGAATTTCGGCAGGTCGATCTTGACCGAGCGCGCCGCCGGGCCTTCGCCGATGATGAGGTCGAGCTGGTAGTCCTCCATCGCCGGATAGAGGATTTCCTCGACCGCCGGGTTGAGCCGGTGGATCTCGTCGATGAAGAGCACGTCGCGCTCTTCCAGATTGGTGAGCTGGGCGGCGAGATCGCCGGCCTTGGCGATCACCGGCCCGGAGGTCGAGCGGAAATTGACGCCGAGCTCGCGCGCCACGATCTGCGCCAGCGTCGTCTTGCCGAGACCAGGCGGGCCGACGAATAGGACATGGTCGAGCGCGTCGCCACGGCTTTTGGCGGCGTTGATGAAGACCTGGAGATTCGCGCGCGCCGCGGCCTGGCCGGTGAAATCGGCGAGCGAAAGCGGGCGCAGCGAGGTTTCGCTGTCGTCCTCGCGGCGTTCGGCCGTCATCAGCCCGGAGCGTTTCGGCTCGCTCACAGCGCGATCTCCAGTTCGAGGGCGTCGTGGATCGGAATGTCCATGTATCCCGTCTTGATGATGGTCGGCACGACCGAGCGATAGGCGTCGATGGCTTCGAGATAAAGCCCCGAGAGGCGAAAGCCGCGGCGCTGATAGAAGGTCATGCCTGGCATGTTGTCGTTGGTCAGCATCGCCTTGAGCCTCTTGGCGCCGGCCTTGCGCGCCGAGAAGATGACGGCGTCGAGCATGCGGATCGCCACGCCTTCGCCGGTTTTCAGCGAGTGGAGCGCGCAGAGATAGGCGGTGTCGCCCCTGACCGTCCAGCTCGCCAGCGCGGCCGTCGTGCCGTCAGGCTCGAACAGGCCGAGCGCGTCGATCTCGGCGACGTCGTAGACGTGCAGGCCGATCATCATGCTGTGCGAGCCCCAGCTCGCCAGCATGATCCGCAGGAGCTCGCGCTTGTCGGTGACGATGCGCAGGTCCAGCTCTTCGGGCGCGCTCACTTCGCCAGTTCCTTCAGGCCCAGCTTGATGAGCTGGGCCGTGCCCGCGCCGTCGCCGGCCGCCTTGGCGGCAGCCGCGACCGCCGCGATGGCCTGTGCCTGAGGATAGCCGAGATTGGCGAGCGCCGAGACCGCGTCGGCGATCGGCTGCGGCAGCTTCCTGTCTTCGAGCGCGCCGGAGAGCTGGACGATGCCGGGGTCGATATGGCCGAAGGCCGGTGCCTTGTCCTTGAGCTCGGCGCAGAGGCGCTGGGCGAGCTTGGGGCCGACGCCGGGCGCGCGCGCGATCGCGGCCTTGTCGTTGGTGGCGATGGCGGTGGCGAGGCTGCCTGGATCGAGCGTCGAGAGGATGGCGAGTGCGACCTTGGCGCCGACGCCCTGCACCACCTGCATCAGCCGGAACCAGTCGCGCTCGATATCGGACATGAAGCCGTAGAGGCGGATCGCATCCTCGCGGACATGGGTCTCGATCGAGAGCGCTGCCGCCTCGCCGGGCTTGGGCAGGCGCTGCAGCGTGCGCGCCGAGCACTGCACGACATAGCCGACGCCCTGCACGTCGATGATGACGTGGTCCTCGCCGTAGGAATCGATCAGGCCCTTGAGCTTGCCGATCATGGTTGCCGTCCCCCAACGGTCACGTTCAACCCGCCGCGCGCATCTGCGCGACGAGCGCTTTGATGCCGCGATGCTGGGCATGGCAGATCGCGACCGCGAGCGCGTCCGCCGCGTCGGCGGATCTGGTCTCGGCCTTGGGCAGCAGCACGCGGATCATCGCCTGCACCTGCTTCTTGTCGGCGTGGCCGACGCCGACCACGGTCTTCTTGACGAGGTTGGCGGCGTATTCGGCGACGCTGAGGCCCGCGAGCGCGGGCACGACCAGCGCGATGCCGCGGGCCTGGCCGAGCTTCAGCGCCGATTGCGGATCGCGATTGATGAAGGTCTCCTCGACCGCGGCCTCATGCGGACTGTGCGCGACGATGACCTGGTGCAGGCCCTCATGCAGCTGCCGCAGGCGCTCGCCGAGGGACAGATCGCCGTCGCTCTCGATGCAGCCGCAGGCGACGAAGGAGAGCTTGCTGCCCTCGGAGACGACGATGCCCCAGCCGGTCTTCCGGAGGCCGGGATCGAGACCGAGGATGCGAATCGCGGGTGCCATGACACGCCCAAACTAGCGGGTGTTTCGGACTTGTCCCATGCGGAACTTGAGTGGAGATGAATTCTCCTCATCGATCCCATCAAAAAGGAAAGCTGTTCTTGCCGGAGGCCGGCAGGCATGTTCGCCAGAGAATTATCCTCTCGCGCCGATGCCATGCCTTTCAGCCTTGCCTCCTTCATGCCCGGCCTGACGGCCGACGGCATCGCCGTCCTGCTGGCCGCTACCCTGCTCGGCGGGCTGGTGCGCGGCTTCACCGGCTTCGGCTTCGCGATGGTGTTCATGCCGCTGGCCTCGATGGTGCTCGGGCCGGTGGCGGCGCTGGGGCTGATCTGGTTCATCGACCTGCCCTTCGCTCTGCCGATCGCGGCGCGCAGTTCCAAGAATGCCGAGTGGAGCGAGATTCTGCCGCTGCTGCTGACGGCGACATTGGCGTTGCCGGCCGGGATCTGGCTGCTGATCTGGCTCGACCGCGAGACGATGCGCTGGCTCCTCGCCCTGCTGGTGCTTCTCGCCGTCGGCCTCATGGCCTCGGGCTGGCGCTATCACGGGCGCCCGACGATCCCGCTATCGCTCGGTGTCGGCGCGCTGTCGGGGCTGTTCAACGGCATGGCCTCGATCGGCGGCATGCCGCTCGCGGTGTTCTGGCTCGGTGCGCAGCGCAACGACCGGCACAAGACGCGGGCCAACATGCAGACCTTCTTCGGCGTCTCGACGCTGATCAGCGGCACCGTTCTGTGGTGGAAGGGCATCCTGACCGGCGGCGCGTTGCTGATGGCGGTGCCGCTCTTCGCGGTCTACGGCGTCGGGCTCTGGGCCGGCACGCACGGCTTCCGGCTCGCTTCTGAGCGGAACTTCCGGCGCGGCGCCTATCTGGTGATCTTCTTGAGCGCGCTGATCAGCCTGCCGCTCTGGGACGTGGTGATCGGGCGGTAGTCGAGGACCGTCATGCTCGGGCTTGATCCGAGCATCTCATGACGAGGAGGTGCGGGAGCCTCGTCTGGCAAGAGATTCTCGGGTCAAGCCCGAGAATGACGCAGGCTGAAATCAGGCGCTGAGCTTCGCCATGATGTCGTCGGCGATCTCGAAATTGGCGAAGACGTTCTGGACGTCGTCGTCATTGTCGAGCGCTTCCATCAGCCGCATCATCGAGGCGGCCTTGTCCTCGTCGAGCGGGGCCGTCGTGGTCGGCCGCCAGACGGGCTTGGCCGAGGCCGGGGCGCCGAGCGCGGCTTCGAGGGCCTTGGAGACCTCGTTCAGGCTGTCGAAGGCGCAGAGGATGGTGTGGCCGTTCTCGTCCGAGATCACGTCGTCGGCGCCGGCCTCGATCGCGGCGTCCATGATCTTGTCGGCATCGCCGGCCTCCGGCGGATAGGTGATCTCGCCGACGCGGTTGAACATGAAGGAGACGGAGTTGCTCTCGCCGAGCGCGCCGCCCGCCTTGGTGAAGTAGGAGCGGACGGCCGAGGCGGTGCGGTTGCGGTTGTCGGTGAGCGCCTCGACGATGACGGCGGCGCCGCCGGGACCATAGCCCTCGTAGCGGACCTCATCGTAATTGTCGCCTTCGCCGCCGGCCGCCTTGTTGATGGCGCGCTGGATGTTGTCCTTCGGCATGTTCTCGGCGCGGGCGGCGAGAACGGCCATGCGCAGGCGCGGATTCATGTTGATGTCGGGCATGCCCATCTTGGCGGCCACGGTTATTTCGCGGGCCAGTTTCGAGAACAGCTTGGAGCGCACCGCGTCCTGCTTGCCCTTGCGGTGCATGATGTTCTTGAACTGTGAATGGCCGGCCATGGGGACTCTTTGCCCTCTGAGAAGATGGAACCATGGGAACATCGCCCGCCGGCGCGGGCCGGAGGCGAATGGAACGGCCTTATAGGCGCGGGCTTCCGTGGCAGGCAAGCGTCCGCTGGGCTTCCGGCCGAGAAACGGCGGCGAAGCCGCCGTTAAGCCATTCTTTGCCATAGATGAGCATTATGCCGGCGCCCCGCGGTGAATTCCTGCCGCTGCCTTCTCCAGCCACCGTGACGTCGTGACATCCAACTCCATCGCCGCGCAGGAGCACCGCTTCCAGGCGTTCCGGATCTTCAACGAAGATATCGAACTTCTCGGTTCGCTGGCCGGCTTTGCGCGCGATCGGCTGCCGAAGCTGCTGGAGGAACTGCACGCGCAATTCGCGCCCTGGCCCGAGATCGCGCAGGCCCTGCGCAGGCCCGACGTGCATGAGCGGCGGCTCGCGCACTGGATAAAGCTTGCGTCGGGGAATCTGGGCGAGGGCTACACCGAGTCGGCACGCGGCCTGGCGACCGTCTTTCACGATCGCGGCGTGCCGATCTATGCCGTGGTGATCTGCCACGCGATCGTCTCGAACGCCATCATCGTGGAACTCGGGCTCGACCGCCGGAGCATGATGGGGCTGTCGAGCTTTTGGCAGAGGCGCAAGCTCGACCGGCGCATCGCGATGCGAACGGCGTTGTCCAAGGCGACGCAGCTCGATCTCGAATTGCTGCTGGAAACCTACGCCGTCGTTCAGCAGGAAAGCCGCGACCGCACGCGCCAACAGATCGAGACGTTCGAGATCACCGTCCGGGAGGTGGTGAGCGCGGTGAACGCCAGCGCCGGCAAGGTCGGGCGGCTCGCGGCATCGGTCGAGAACGTGGTGGGGGAAACCAGCGCCCAGGCCGAGCGCGCCGTTGGGGCGGCGGAGAGCGCCTCCGACAACGTCAGCAATGTCGCGACCGCAACGAACGAATTGTCGATTTCGCTCGACCATGTCGCGGCAGAGGTCGTGCGGGCATCGACGATTGCGCATGAGGCCCATGCCGCGGCCCAGAAGACCGACGCCATCGTCAAAAGCCTGGCACATTCGGCGGAGACGATCGGTTCGGTCGTGGAGATGATCCAGACGATCGCCAGCCAGACCAACCTGCTGGCGCTCAACGCCACGATCGAGGCGGCGCGTGCCGGCGAGACGGGCCGCGGCTTCGCCGTCGTCGCAACCGAGGTGAAGCAGCTTTCGGCGCGCACCGCCAAGGCCACTGACGAGATCGCGGCCCAGGTCCCGGCCATGCAGGCTGCGACGCGCGAGGCGGTCGCCGCGATCGAGAGCATCGTCGCCTTCGCCAGCCAGGTGAACGGGATCGCGGGTGCGGTCGCGGCCAGCATCGACGAGCAGCGCGCCGCGACGCAGGAGATCGCCCGCAGCGCCGATCAGGCGGCGATGGGCACGCAGGAGAACGCCGAAACCATCGTGCAGTTGAGCGACAGCGCGCAGCAGGCCGGAAAGGCGGTGCATGACGTGCTCGACGTGGCCGGAACGCTGTCCCGCCAGGCGGAGAGCCTGAACCACGCCTTCGACGATCTGATCCGGCAGAACCGCGCGGTTTAGAGCCTGCCGGGCTTGACTGGGACCACAACGTCATTCCGGGGCTTCGCGTCAGCGAAGAGCCCGGAACCCATGAACACTGGATCGTACGAGAAGCCTCGTTGGATCGCGTCTTTCGATGGGCTGGTGTTCATGGGTTCCGGGCTCGGGCCTTCAGCCCGCCCGGAATGACGGCGTGGTTCCGTGTCAAACCGGCGTGCTTCAGAGCCGTCGGCCGACCTCGTCAGGCTTGCGCCCAGCCGGGCAGGGCCTCGCTGAGATGCGGGCCGACCCGCACCGCCCAGACCGCCGTCGCCAGCCCCGTCGCATCGTCGATCTCGACGGCGACGCCCGACAGCGTGCCTTCGCCGGTTGCCGGCTCCAGCCTTGCGCCAGGTACCTTCTGCAGGAAGCGGCGCACCGGCTCGTCCTTCTGCATGCCGAGCACGGAATCATAGTCCCCGCACATGCCGGCATCCGACTGGTAGGCGGTGCCGGCCGGGAGGATGCGGGTGTCGGATGTCGGGGCATGGGTATGCGTGCCGACCACGAGGCTGGCCCGGCCATCGAGGAAATAGGCCATGGCCTGCTTTTCGCTGGTCGCCTCGGCATGGACGTCGACGATGACGGCATCCGCGACTTCGCCGAGCGGGCAGGCGGCGAGCTCGCGCTCGACCGCGGCAAAGGGATCGTCGAGCGGATCCATGAAGAGGCGGCCCATGACGTTGACGACGAGGACGCGGGCGCCGTTGCGGGCCTCGATAACGGTCGCGCCGCGGCCGGGCGTGCCGGGCGGATAGTTCGCCGGGCGGATCAACCTGTCCTGCCTGGTGATGAAGACCAGGGCCTCGCGCTGATCCCAGGAATGGTTGCCGAGGGTGACGACATCGGCGCCGGCTGCCAGGATCTCGTCGCAGATCGCCTCGGTGATGCCAAAGCCGCCGGCGGAGTTCTCGCCGTTGATGACGACGCAGTCGAGCTTCCAGGCCTCGCGCAGGGCGGGGAGGCGCTCCTGCACTGCGATCCGGCCGGGGCGGCCGACGACGTCACCGAGGAAAAGCAGACGCATAGAGGGCTCCGAACGGGTGAGATCGCCCACCACACAAGCCCTCATCCTGAGGAGCGGCCGCAGGCCGCGTCTCTAAGGATGCTCCAGAAGGCACCGGAGACTCCTGGAACATCCTTCGAGACGCCGTTCCTGCGAACGGCTCCTCAGGATGAGGGCTGTGGATTGGCAGTTCCGTCCCACTCCGTGGCCCGAAAGCCCGGCGGAATCAACCGCAGCGAATGGTTTCGCGTTCGGTCACGATCCAGTCGAGGCGCCGGTCGTGAGGCTCGTCGGGGACGGCCTCGATCTCCTGCGCGCCATAGCCGATGCCGATGCTGACGGTGGGGCCAAGCTCCGCAAGGGCGCGATCGTAATAGCCCTTGCCGTAGCCGATGCGGTAGCCGCGCCGGTCGAAGGCGGCGAGCGGCACGATCAGGATGGCGGGCTTCGCCTCGGGCTCGGCCGGAGCGGGAACGAGCGTGCCGAAACCGCCGGGCACGATCGGCTCATAGGGCGCCCAACGGCGAAAGATCATGTGCTTGTCGACGATGGCCGGCAGGCAGAGTGGCAGGCCGCGCTCATGCAACGCTTCGAGGATCGGGCGCGGATCGGCCTCGGACCGCATTGGCCAATAGGCGGAAACCGGGCCGCGGCTCTCCCAGACGGGCAGCGCGAGGACGCGCGCGGCGATTTCGGAATCCCATTCGAGCCGGTCGTCGATCTCGAGCGCGTCCCGCCGGTCGAGCGCGGCCGCGCGAAGGGCGGCTTTCCGGGGGGAGGGCGTTACAGGCGCATCGGCGGGCATCGTCGTCATGAAGGTTGCGGAGCCACCTCGGCCGTGGAGTTTTGAATCCCGGGACACCTACAGAAGTAGGTGGGCGCCGTGTGTCCGGATCCAGGGACCCGGTCAGGGACAGCTCCCTAGGGAGTCGTATGGGCCCGGGGAATGCTGTCTCGCACGCACCAGGCAGCCCCGCTCAGCCAATGTAAGTAAGCTGCCGGCAAAGCGCCAGAGGCGATTTGCATCCATGCACCGGGATGCCTTGCGCCTCCCGGCCGGGCGCGCCATGAAAGTGTTCATATTTTGGCCGTGGTGCGCAGGTGATATAGACAGGCGCGACATATTCGGAAAACCGGTTTCATCGATGCTTCGTTCGATCCTTGCCCGTCATCTTTCCCGTCCCGGGCTGACGGCGCTCGCCCTCGCCGCGGCGCTTTTCGGCGGCGCCGTGCCGGGCGTGGCGCAGGACGCCGCCGACCTGCTGGTCCGCACCACGCGGCTGGAAAACCAGCTGCGCCAGATGTCTGGCCAGATCGAGCAGCTCCAGTTCGAGAATCGCCGCCTCAGCGAGCAGGTGCGCAAGTTCCAGGAGGACGTCGATTTCCGCCTGAGCGAGAAGGGCGGCGGACGCTCCGGTGGGGCTGCGCCGGCCCCTGTGGCACCGCCGCCCGCCGGCGGCGCGCCTGCGCCCCAGCGCCAGCGACGCGGCGACGCCTTCGATCCGACGATGCAGCAGGGCGCGGCTGGCGCGCCGCAGCAGCTTGGTGGCGGCATCGCCGGCATCATCGAGGATGAGTACGGCGGAGGCCCTGCCACCGGCCAGCCGCTCGACCTCCAGGGCGTCGGGAGGCCAGTTCCGCAAGGCGGCCTGTCGCAGGCCATGCCGCGCGGACCGAGCGTCGCCGCCGCCAGTGGGCCGCAGAGCGCGAAGGAAGCTTATGATCTCGCCTTTGCCTCCTTGCAGCGGAAGGAATTCGAGCAGGCGGAGATGGGTTTCCGGCAGTTCCTGCAGAGCTATCCGCGCGACCGGCTGGCGGTCGATGCCACCTACTGGCTGGGCGAGAGCTATCTCCAGCGGCAGCGCTATCGCGAGGCGGCCGAGCAGTTCCTGAAGATCTCGCGGGAATCGCCGAAGGCGACCAAGGCGCCGGACAGCCTGCTGAAGCTCGGCATGGCGCTGAACGGGCTCGGAGCCAAAGACCAGGCCTGTGCGACCTATGCCAAGGTCGGTGTCGACTATCCTGCGGCGTCCAATTCCGTGCGCCAGGGCATTGCGCGCGAACGGCGCCGCTCCGGCTGCGCTTGAGCGCGGCATCTCAGAACGAAACGATGATGTCGCCGGTCTCGCCTGTCGAGGCCGGCGAACTCTTTATGGGGCTGGCGTGCCAGGCGGCACTGCTCGTCGCCGTGTCGGGCGGCCCTGATTCCGTCGCGCTGCTGGCGCTGCTCGCCGAATGGGGGCGGGCCTCAGGCCGGCCAAAGGTCCATGCCGCAACCGTCGATCACGGCTTGCGGCCGGAATCGGCAGAGGAGGCGGTTGCCGTCGCATCGCTCTGTGACCGGCTCGGCATTGGGCACAGGATTTTGCATTGGGACGGGCCGAAGCCCGGCAGTGGCCTCCAGGCCGAAGCCAGGCGCGCCCGCTACGCGTTGCTGGCGGGCGAGGCGCGGCGGCTTGGCGGGGCGGTGCTGGTCACGGCCCATACGCTCGACGACCAGGCCGAGACGATGCTGATGCGGCTCGCTCATGGCTCCGGCCCATCCGGTCTGGTCGGGATGCGGGACCGTGTCGAGAAGGAAGGTATCGTGCTCGCCCGCCCGCTGCTCGGTGTCCCAAAGGCGCGGCTGGTGGCCACTGCAGAGGCGAGGGGGCTGCCCTTCTTTCGGGACCCGAGCAATGCCGATCCGCGTTTCGAGCGCGTCCGCTGGCGGGGCGCGATGCCGGTGCTGGCGGAACACGGGCTGACGGCCGAGCGCTTCGGGCGCCTCGCCGAGCGAATGGCGCGGCTGGACGCGGGGGCGGCGCAACGTGCGCGGGATGTCTTCGCGGTGGTCCGCATGCCATCGGAACCCCATTCGGAACCCGACGAGCAGCGCCTGCGACTCGACTTCCGGGCTCTGTTGACGGAGCCGGAGGAGATCGTTCTGCGTGTGCTGGCGCTGGCGCTAGAGGGCGTCACGGCCGGTGGTGACGGCTACGGCCGGCTCGAGCGGCTCGAAGAATGCGTGCAAGCCCTGCGCGACGCTGCGAAGGCGGGTTTCGCCATCAGACGGACATTGTCCGGCTGCATTATCGCGCTTGGCCGAGACGGCGTGTTGGCCCTTCGGCGAGAAGGGCCACGGCGACGCGGTGTTCACCCTGCGACATCTTAGTGCCGCCTCCCCATCTGTTTCCCTTGGCAAGGGCGTGTGCCGCACCTAGATTACCTGAGCAAACCCTTGGCCTTATCCGGTTGGACCGGCAGGCCCGATCGGACTGGTGATGAATCCGAATTTTCGTAATTTCGCACTCTGGGTGGTGATCTTCCTGCTCGTGCTGGCTCTGGTGACGCTGTTCCAGAGCCCAAGCCAGCGGGCGAGCACGAACGAAATCCCCTATAGCCAGCTGATCAACGAGGCGGAGGCCGGGCGCGTTTCGAACGTCGTCGTGGCCGGGCAGGAGATTTCCGGCAGCTTCTCCGATGGCCGCAGCTTCGTGACATATGCGCCTTATGGCGACCCGAACCTGCTGAAGACCATGGCCCAGAAGGGCGTTCAGGTTTCGGCGCGGGCTCCGTCAGAGGGCACGCCCTGGTTCATGGCGCTGCTCGTCAACTCGCTGCCCTTCGTGATCTTCATCGGCCTGTGGATATTCATGTCCCGCCAGATGCAGAACGGCGCCGGCCGGGCGATGGGCTTCGGCAAGTCGAAGGCCAAGCTGCTGACCGAGGCGCATGGCCGCGTCACCTTCGATGATGTCGCGGGCATCGACGAGGCCAAGGAAGACCTGCAGGAGATCGTCGAGTTCCTGCGCGATCCGCAGAAGTTCCAGCGGCTCGGCGGGCGCATTCCGCGCGGCGTGCTGCTCGTCGGCCCTCCCGGTACCGGCAAGACGCTGACGGCCCGCGCCGTCGCCGGCGAAGCCAATGTGCCGTTCTTCACGATCTCGGGCTCCGACTTCGTCGAGATGTTCGTTGGCGTCGGCGCCAGCCGCGTCCGCGACATGTTCGAGCAGGCCAAGAAGAACGCGCCCTGCATCATCTTCATCGACGAGATCGACGCGGTCGGCCGTCA
Organism: Allobosea sp. P4_C6; assembly: GCF_056402015.1. Lineage (NCBI taxonomy): Bacteria > Pseudomonadati > Pseudomonadota > Alphaproteobacteria > Hyphomicrobiales > Alloboseaceae > Allobosea > Allobosea sp. P4_C6. The sequence continues at coordinate 116,675 of NZ_JBFUIF010000012.1, read as the reverse complement.
TCGCGGCGCCGGCCTCGGCGGCGGCAATGACGAGCGCGAGCAGACGCTGAACCAGCTCCTCGTCGAGATGGACGGCTTCGAGCCGAACGAGGGCGTGATCATCATCGCCGCGACCAACCGTCCGGACGTGCTCGACCCGGCGCTGCTGCGCCCCGGCCGTTTCGACCGCCAGATCGTCGTGCCGAACCCTGATGTCGCCGGCCGCGAGAAGATCCTGAAGGTCCATGTCCGCAAGGTGCCGATGGCGCCGGACGTCGACCTGAAGATCCTCGCCCGCGGCACGCCCGGCTTCTCCGGCGCGGACCTGATGAACCTTGTCAACGAGGCGGCCCTGCTGGCGGCGCGTCGCGGCAAGCGCATGGTCACCCATGCCGAGTTCGAGGACGCCAAGGACAAGGTCATGATGGGCGCCGAGCGCAAATCCATGGCGATGTCCGAGGAAGAGAAGAAGCTGACCGCCTATCACGAGGCGGGCCACGCTATCGTCGGCCTCTACGTTCCCGCCGGCATCCCCGTCCACAAGGCGACGATCATTCCGCGCGGACGTGCGCTCGGCATGGTCAAGTTCCTGCCGGAGGGCGACCGCTACTCGATGAAGTTCAAGGAGTTCACCTCGCAGCTTGCGGTCGCCATGGGCGGGCGCGTGGCGGAGGAGATGACCTTCGGACGCGAGAACGTGACCTCGGGCGCCACCGGCGACATCCAGCAGGCGACCAAGATGGCCAAGGCCATGGTCACGCAGATGGGCTATTCGGACGAGCTCGGCATGGTCGCCTATGGCGACAACCAGGAAGAGGTCTTCCTGGGTATGTCGATGGGCCGCAGCCAGTCGATCTCCGAGTCGACGGCCCAGAAGATCGATGCCGAGGTCAAGCGTCTGGTCGATCAGGGCTATCAGGACGCCAAGACCATCCTGACCGAGCACCATGAGGAGTTCGTCTCGGTGGCCGAGGCGCTGCTCGAGTTCGAGACGCTGACGGGCGAGGAGATCCGCGATCTGATCGCCGGCAAGCGCCCGGTGCGCGATGCCGACGACACGCCGCACGCTCCGCGCGGCTCGGCCGTGCCGAGCGCCGGCAAGGGCCGCAAGCGCGGCGAGCCGGATGCCGGGATGGAGCCGCAGCCCCAGGCCTGAGGCAGACTCGGATAAACGAAAAAGGGCGGCCGAGAGGCCGCCCTTTTTCGTTTATCCAGCTCCGTCATGCTCGGGCTCGACCCGAGCATCTCGTGACGAGAAGGCTCCTGCTCCTCATCTTTCCCGAGATTTTCGGGTCTGCGCTGCGCTCCGCCCGGGAACGACGAGCCCTCCGTCGTGCAGGCCTTCTTCGGCCGCTGTCATGTTCCGTCATAATATGTGACAAGGCGGAAAGGTTTTTTGGCTATAGAACGCGCAAAATCGGGCGCGACAGCCCCTCGGAAACGAATCGCAATGACGCGCAAATATTTCGGGACGGACGGCATTCGCGGACGGGCGAACGGCGTCATCACGCCGGACCTCGCCCTGAAGGTCGGACAGGCCACGGGCCTCGCCTTCCGCCGCGGCGAGCATCGCCACCGGGTCGTGATCGGCAAGGATACGCGGCTTTCCGGCTACATGATCGAATATGCCATGGTCGCCGGCTTTACCGCGGTCGGCATGGACGTGATGCTGCTCGGCCCGATGCCAACACCGGCCGTCGCCATGTTGACGCGCTCGATGCGCGCCGATCTCGGCGTGATGATCTCGGCCTCGCACAACGCCTATGAGGACAACGGCATCAAGCTGTTCGGCCCCGACGGCTACAAGCTCAACGACGAGGTCGAGCGGGAGATCGAGGCATTGATCGATGCCGATCTCGGGCCGCGATTGGCTGCGTCGGCGGGGCTGGGCCGGGCCAAGCGCATCGACAGCGCCGCGGCGCGCTATGTCGAGTTCGCCAAGCGCACCATGCCGCGCAATATGAGCCTCGAGGGCCTGCGCATCGTGCTCGATTGCGCCAACGGCGCCGGCTACAAGGTCGCGCCGGAAGCGCTCTGGGAGCTGGGCGCCGAAGTCATCGTCATCGGCGACGAGCCTGATGGCTTCAACATCAATCGCGAGGTTGGCTCGACCCATCCGGAAGCGCTCGTTGCCAAGGTCCGCGAGCTGCGCGCCGATATCGGCATCGCGCTGGATGGCGACGCGGATCGCGTGCTGATCATCGACGAGCAGGGGCACATCGTCGATGGCGACCAGCTGATGGCAGTGATCGCGCGCTCATGGCTGGAGGACGGACGCCTGTCGGCGCCCGGCATCGTCGCGACCGTGATGTCCAATCTCGGGCTGGAACGCTACCTTGCGGGGCTAGGCCTGTCGCTGGCGCGCACCGCGGTCGGCGACCGCTATGTGCTGGAGCACATGCGCACTCACGGCTTCAATCTTGGCGGCGAGCAATCCGGCCACATCATCCTCTCGGATTTCGGCACGACCGGCGATGGGCTGGTGGCGGCGCTGCAATTGCTCGCAGTGGTCAAGCGGATGGACAAGCCGGTCTCGGAAGTCTGCCATTGCTTCGAGCCGCTGCCGCAGATCCTCAAGAATGTCCGTTACAAGGCGGGCAAGCCGCTGGAGCAGCAGCCGGTGGTCAGCGCGATCGAGGCGGCGAGGCAGTTGCTCGGCGAGAGCGGCCGGCTCGTCATCCGCCCGTCGGGCACCGAGCCGGTGATCCGCGTGATGGCCGAGGGCGACGATCGCGACCTCGTCGAGCGCGCGGTGGACGATGTCGTCGATGCCGTGACGAAGGCGGCGGCCTGAAGCAGATTGAGGGGTAACGGTTCGGGCGTCATTCCGGGCTTCGCGCAGCGAAGAGCCCGGAACCCAGAACCGATGCGCCTGATCGCACGGCACGATCGGCCAAAGCCCATTTTCGGCGAATGGCATCGGTTCTGGGTTCCGGGCTCAGGCCTTTGGCCTGCCCCGGAATGACGCTGGCGTTCTTGCAGCTCGCTCACACCACCGCAGTCAACCCGCCATCGACCATGAGCAGATGGCCGTTGACGTAGTCGGAGGCGGGAGCGGAGAGGAAGATGGCGGCGCCGACCAATTCCCTGGTCTCGCCCCAGCGCCCGGCCGGCGTGCGACTGCAGACCCAGTTCGTGAAGGCCTCGTCCGCGATCAGCGCCGTGTTGATCTCGGTGGCGAAGTAGCCGGGGCCGATGGCATTGGCCTGGATGTTGTGCTTGCCGAGCTCGGCTGCGAGACCCCGCGTCATCATCTTCACCGCGCCCTTCGAGGCGGTGTAGGGGATGATGGTGGCGCGGCCGAGTTCGCTCATCACCGAGCCGATATTGATGATCTTGCCGCGCTTGCGTGGCACCATCCGCTTCGTCACGGCCTGGGTGACGTAGAAGACCGAATGCAGGTTGGTGTTCATCACCTCATGCCAGCCCTCGACCGGGAATTCGGTGATCGGCGCGCGCTTCTGCATGCCGGCATTGTTGATGAGGATGTCGATGGGGCCGATATCGGCCTCGATCGCGGCGATGCCGGCCTCGACCGCCCGGTGATCGGTGACGTCGAAGGCGGCGATGGAGGCCTTGCGGCCGGCCTGGCTAAGCGCCTGCTGTGCCCGTTCGAGCTTGCCCTTGTCGCGGCCGTTCAGCACCACATGGGCGCCGGCCTCCGACAGGCCTTCCGCAAGCGCAAGGCCGATGCCCTGGCCCGAGCCGGTGACGAGCGCGATCTTGCCTTCGAGACTGAACAGCGACAGCGACATGGCGTATCCTCGCAGAGTGCTCCGGCGGGGAGCAGTTTCGGTTTGCGCACAACCTGCATCCTTCGGTAAGCAGGTTTCAAACGATTAGACAATGGTTGCGGACGCGGTTCGGCAACAGAGCGGGAGCGAGACATGCGTGCCGTCTTCATTCATGGCGAGAAGGACCTGCGCGTCGAGGCTACGACAGCGCCCGAGCTCGGGCCCCACGACGTCAGGGTGCGGATCGAGGCCGGCGGCATCTGCGGCTCGGATCTGCATTATTATCTTCATGGCGGTTTCGGCACGATCCGCGTGCGCGAGCCGATGATCCTGGGCCATGAGATCGCAGGCCGGGTCGAGGCGGTCGGCGGCGAGGTCTCGCGTGTGCAGCCGGGCGACCGTGTGGCGGTCAATCCGAGCCGGGCCTGCGGCCATTGCCGCTATTGCCAGATGGGCCTGCAGCAGCACTGCACCGACATGCAATTCTACGGCTCGGCGATGCGCTTCCCGCATGTGCAGGGCGGTTTCCGCGATGTGCTGGTCGTCGAGGAGCGGCAGGCTGTGAAGGTGGCGCCGCATGTCACGGCAGCCGAGGCGGCCTTCGCCGAGCCGCTTTCGGTCTGCCTGCATGCCGCCAAGCGCGCCGGCCCGCTGCTCGGCAAGCGCGTGCTGGTAACGGGCTCCGGGCCGATCGGGGCGCTCACCATCGTCGCGGCGAAGGCGGCGGGCGCCGCCGAGATCGTGGCGACGGACGTGGTCGACGGTCCCCTGCCGATCGCGCGCAAGATGGGCGCGACCGCGACGATCAATGTCGCGGCCGAACCTGAACGGCTGAAAGCGGAGTATGGAGCGGAGAAGGGTGCCTTCGACGTCATGTTCGAGGCATCCGGCAATCAGCATGCGCTGAGCGGCGCCTTCGACGTGATCAGGCCGGGCGGCGTCATCGTCCAGATCGGCGTCGGCGGCCAGTTCACCCTGCCGATGAATGTCGTCGTCGCCAAGGAGTTCGACCTGCGCGGCTCCTTCCGCTTCCACGAGGAATTCGACTGGGCGGTGGCGATGATCGGCTCGGGCAATATCGACCTCTCGCCGCTGCTGACCGCGACGATTCCCGTCGACCGCGCGGTCGAGGCCTTCGACCTTGCCGCCGACAAGTCGAAGGCGATCAAGGTGCAGCTCGACTTCGCCTGAGGGACGCCGAGGGTCATTCGCGGGCGAAGCGCAGCGAGGCCCGAGACTCTCACGCAGAATGAGGTACCGGAGCCTCGTTCTGGAAGAGATGCTCGGGTCAAGCCCGAGCATGACGGCGGCATAGCGACGACCTAGAACAGTCCTTCGATCCGTCCCTGAGCGTCGATATGGATGCGCTCGGCCGCCGGCTCGCGGGGCAGGCCGGGCATCGTCATGATGTCCCCGCAGATCGCGACGACGAAGCCGGCGCCGGCCGAGAGCCTGAGTTCGCGCAACGGCACGATATGGCCGGAGGGCGCGCCCCGCAGCGTCGGGTCGGCCGAGAAGGAATACTGGGTCTTGGCGACGCAGATCGGCAGGTCGCCGAAGCCGGCCGCCTCAAGTTCCGCGAAGCGCGCCTGCAGCTTCGCATCGACGCTGACGCTTTCGGCGCCGTAAATCTCGCGCGCGACCGTCTCCAGCTTCTGCCGGAGAGGCATGGCGTCGGGGTAGAGCGGCGCGAAATCGGCCTCGCCCTCATCGGCGAGCGCGGCGACCTTGCGCGCGAGTTCCTCGGCGCCGGCCCCACCCTCGGCCCAGTGCCGGCAGATCACCGCCTCGACGCCGAGATGGTTGCGGCAGTRGTTGCGGATCAGCTCATGTTCGGCAGCGGTGTCGGTGGTGAAGTGGTTGATCGCGACGATCGGCGGCACGCCGAACTTGCGGACGTTGCCGACATGGCGGGTGAGGTTTGAGAGACCCGCTTCCAGTGCCTTGAGATTTTCCTGCCCGAGAGCGTCCTTGGCAACGCCGCCATGCATCTTGAGAGCGCGGACCGTTGCGACGACGACGGCGGCGGCGGGCTTCAGCCCGGCCTTGCGGCATTTGATGTCGAAGAACTTCTCGGCGCCGAGATCGGCGCCGAAGCCGGCCTCGGTGACGACGTAATCGGCGAGCTTCAGCGCCGCGCGGGTGGCGATCACCGAGTTGCAGCCATGGGCGATGTTGGCGAAGGGGCCGCCATGGACGAAGGCGGGCGTGCCTTCCAGCGTCTGCACGAGGTTCGGCATCAACGCGTCCTTGAGCAGAACGCTCATCGCGCCGGTCGCCTTGATGTCGGCGGCGGTGACCAGGCGCTTGTCGCGGGTGCGGCCGACGACGATGCGGCCGAGCCGCGCTTCGAGATCGGCGGAATCCTGTGCCAGGCAGAAGATCGCCATCACCTCAGAGGCGACGGTGATGTCGAAGCCGTCCTCGCGCGGGAAGCCGTTGCCGGGCCCGCCGAGCGAGGACACGGTCGCGCGCAGCGCCCGGTCGTTCATGTCGAGCACGCGGCGCCAGGCGATATAGCGCGTGTCGAGCCCGAGGCCATTGCCCCAATAGACATGGTTGTCGACCATGGCGGCGAGCAGGTTGTGAGCGCTGGTGATGGCGTGGAAATCGCCGGTGAAGTGCAGGTTGATCTGCTCCATCGGCACGACCTGGGCGTAGCCGCCGCCGGCGGCGCCGCCCTTGACCCCGAAGCAGGGGCCGAGCGAGGGTTCGCGCAGGGCGATCAGGGTGCGCTTGCCGATGCGCGAGAGGCCGTCGCCGAGGCCGACGGTCGTCGTGGTCTTGCCCTCTCCGGCCGGCGTCGGGCTGATCGCCGTGACCAGGATGAGCTTGCCGTCCGGCCGCGCCTGAAAGCCCGGAATGGCGTGGGTGTCGATCTTGGCGATATGCTTGCCGTAGGGATTGAGCGCTTCGGACGGAATGCCCGCCTTTCCGGCGATGGCGGCGATGGGCTGAAGCGTCGCGGCGCGCGCGATCTCGATATCGGTCGACATCCGTCCTCTCGGAGATTGTGCTGGCTCCGCGCCTCCCGGCGCGGCGGCGGCGACACTGGCGCGAAACGCCCGGCGCCGCCAGCGCTTTCGCCGCGATGGCGGCCATGATGCACAGGCCGGAATGTCTTTTGACACAAGAGGTGCCGGCCGCGACTGCTACTGGCTTCGAGTCGGCATCGGCAGCGCATATGGCCGCTTGCGGAGGCCCGGAACAGGCAGTTACCAATGCTGGCGCAGATGGTTTGCGACTTCGCATTCTGGTCGGCTGGGGGATACGACCATGAAGCAGCCAGCCTGGCCTGCTGGGAAGGGCGAGATCGCAGCATTGCTGCGCGGCTGGACCGGCAACGAAACCACGCTCGGCGCGCCCGCCGACTGGCCGCCGCACCTGCGCAACGCTTTGCAGCTCATCCTGCTTTCGCCATCGGCCATGACTCTGCTCTGGGGCGAGCAGGGCCTGATGTTCTACAACGATGCCTATGCGGTCATTGCCGGCGCGCGGCATCCGGCCATTCTCGGTGTCGGCGTCTTCGAGGCGTGGCCCGAGGTCGAAGCGTTCAATCGCGAGGTGATGGCGAGCGTCTTCGCCGGAGAGTCGCCATCGTACCGAGACGTGCCTTTCGTCTTCTACCGCACCGGCGTGGCGGAGGAGGTCTGGCTGAACGTCGACTACAGCCCGATCCTCGGCGAGGCCGGCGCTGTCGACGGCGTGCTGGCGATCGTCACCGAGACGACGGAGCGCGTGCGTGCCGAGCAGACACTGCGGCGACGCGAGCAGGAATTGGCCCGGGTCCAGAAAATCGGCCGCGTCGGCGGGCTCGAAGTCAATCTGCGCTCCGGCTTCCATAATCGCCGATCGCCGGAATACCTGCTGATCCACGGGCTGCCGCCGGAAGCGGCCGAGGAAACGCATGAGGACTGGGTCCGGCGCATCCACCCCGACGAGCGCCTGGCGGTCGAGGCCCATTTTCGCGAAGCGGTGCAGGGAACGGCGACCGAGTATCAGGCGGAATATCGTATCGTCAGGCCTTCGGACGGACAGCTGCGCTGGATCTCGGCGATCGCGCAGATCGAGCGGGACGAGAACGGGCAGGCGGTGCGTCTCGTCGGGGCGCATCTGGATGTGACCGAGCGCAAGGAGGCCGAGGCCGAGCAGCGGCTGCTGATGCAGGAGCTGGCGCACCGTGTGAAGAACACCATGGCGATGATCCAGGCGCTGGCCTCGCAGACCCTGCGCAGTGCGAGCACGCTCGAGGGGGCGCGCGAAACCTTCGGCGCGCGCCTGGCGGCGCTTTCGCGGGCGCATGATCTGCTGGTCGGCGGCCGGCGTGCGGATGCGAGCGTGGCCGACATCGCTCAGAGCATTATCGCCCTCCAGGGCGATGCGCAGCGCTTCCGCATCCACGGCACCACGGTGGTGCTGGGCCCGAAGCCGGCGCTCGCGCTCACCCTCATCCTCCACGAACTGACGACCAATGCCGTCAAATACGGCGCTCTCTCCAACGAGGCCGGCATCGTGACGCTGAGCTGGGGCGTCGACGAGATCGAGGGCGTCAAGCAGTTCCGCCTGCGCTGGCAGGAGAGTGGCGGACCGCCTGTGTCACCGCCCTCCCGCAAGGGCTTCGGCACTCGCCTGATCGAGCGCTCCTTCCCGGCCGTACGCGCCGGCACCACCACCGCCTATCTCCGGGAAGGGCTGGTCTTCACGCTCGACGCGCCCTTCGAGGCCTTCAGCGGCGGCGAGAACGAGGCCGGCGCCTGAGGTGCAGGCGCCGGCAAAGTCCGATCAGCCGGCGATGCGGGCATTCTGCGGGAACAGGAACTTCCGCGCCTCGTCGTCGAACTCCGTCTTGAAAGCGAACTGATCCTTCAGTGCCACGGCGCGCTGGGCCGCGGGCCGGGCCGAGATCTCGTCGAGATGGCGCTTCACATGCGGGAACATCTCGGGCCATGCGTCGCCGATCGCGAAGGACAGCCGCGTCGCCCAGCCCCAGACGGACATGTCGACGAGCGTGTAGCGGTCCCCGAGCATATAGCGGCGCCTGCCGAGCAAATCGTCGATGATGCCCCAGTGGCGCTCGGCCTCGCGGGCGTAGCGGTTGATGGCGTAGGGAATCTTCTCCGGCGCGAAGCGGCTGAAATGCACCGCCTGGCCGCAATAGGGACCGATGCCTGTGGCGACGAACATCAGCCAGGACAGCATATCGCCGCGCGCCCTCGGCGTATCCTCGGGCAGGAACTGCCCGGTCTTCTCGGCGAGGTAGAGCAGGATAGCGTTCGAGTCGAAGACGGTGACGTCGCCGTCGGTCAGGGCCGGCGTCTTGGCGTTGGGGTTGATCGCGAGGAATTCCGGCTTGAACTGCTCGCCCTTGCGGGTGTCGACCGGCACCATCTCGTAGGGCAGGCCGGCCTCCTCCAGAAACAGCGCCACCTTCGCGGGGTTGGGCGAGGGGTGGTAGTAGAGCTTGATCATGGTGGCTCCTCGGCGGCGCTCAGGCCTGTCTCAATCCGGCGACATAGGAGACGAGATCGGTCAGCGCGGCAATGGTCGCATCGGCCTGGAAGCCGAGCTGCTCCGGCTGCATCCTGAGCGCCTTGAACATCAGCGCGGGGTCGATCGTGGCGGCGGCTTCGAGCTCGCTGCGCAGCCTGCCTGCCGACACACGCTCTATGCGGGCGACATGGAAGCCGTGCGCCTTGGCGCCGGCGATGTCGAAGCCGTTGGATGAGACGAAGAGGATCTCCTCGCGGGCCAGGCCGAGCCGCTTCTCGACATGAGCGTAGCCGCGCGGATCGGGCTTGTAGACGCCGATCTCGTCGACGCTGATCACGGTTTCCAGCAGTTCGCCGATACCGGCATGCGCGACGAGCCGCTTCAGCATGGCTGGGCTGCCGTTCGAGAAGATGGCGAGGCGGTGGGAGGCGAGCCCCTCCAGCGCCGTGCGCGCCTCCGGGTAAAGCGCGAGCGCGTCATAGGCTTCGGCGATCCGGGTGACGAGGTCCGGCGGTGCGGAGAGGCCGAGCGTCCTCAGGCTGAAATCGAGCGAGTCGCGCGTGACCGTCCAGAAATCCTCATAGCGGCCCATCAGGGCGCGCAGCCAGGTGTATTCGAGCTGTTTCAGCCGCCAGATCTGGGTGATCGTCGCGCCATGTCCGGGAAAGGCCGCGTCGGTGATGCCAGCCACGGATTGCACGTCGAAGAGCGTGCCGTAGGCATCGAAAACCAGCGCCTTGATCGCCATCGCTGTCCTCCGTCGGGGCTTCGCCGCGGTCCTGCCGCTTTCTTAGCACTCGCATTGACGGCGCGGTGCGTGATATCCGCACAACCATCCTTCACAGACGCCGACAGGTTCAGCCGATGCCGCCTCGCCCCGTGATGCTGATGATCCTCGATGGCTGGGGCTGGCGCGAGGAGAGCGAGGACAACGCGGTCCGGCTGGCTGCGACCCCGAACTTCGACCGCTTCTGGGCGAGCTGTCCGCATGCCTTCCTGCGGACCTCCGGGCTCGATGTCGGGCTTCCGGAGGGCCAGATGGGCAATTCCGAGGTCGGCCATCTCAATCTCGGCGCCGGCCGCGTGGTGATGCAGGACCTGCCGCGGATCAACCAGGCGATCACCGACGGTTCGATCGCGGCGGCGCTTGCGGCGACCGGCCTCGTCGACGAGCTGAAGGCGAGCGGCGGAACCTGCCATCTGCTCGGCCTGGTGTCGCCGGGCGGCGTCCATGCCCATCAGGACCATGCGGTGGCGCTTGCCCGGATCCTGGTCAGCCAGGGCATTCGGGTCCGTGTCCACGTCTTCACGGACGGGCGCGATACGCCGCCGCAATCGGCAGCGGATTACGTCAGGGCCTTCGCGGCGGCGTTGCCGCCGGAAGCGGTGATCGCCAGCGTCTCCGGCCGCTATTACGCCATGGACCGCGACAACCGCTGGGAGCGCGTCGAGAAGGCCTGGCGCGCCATGGTGCTGGGGGAGGGCGCTGCATTCGCCACGGCCGACGCGGCGATCGCGGCCGCCTATGCGCAGGATGTCACCGACGAGTTCATCGTCCCGGCCGCGGTCGGCGGCTATGCCGGCATGCGGGATGGCGATGGCCTGCTCAGCTTCAATTTCCGCTCCGACCGCATCCGCGAGATCCTCGGCGCGGTGCTGGAGCCAGACTTCGCCGGGTTCATGCGCCCGCGCCGGCCGCAGCTGGTCAAGGCCGTCAGCATGACCTCCTACAGCGCCGAGCTCGACAAGGTCATGCCGATGCTGTTCGCAGCCCAGACGCTCGCCGAGGGGCTGGGCGAGACGGTGGCCAAGGCGGGCCTCAAGCAGGTCCGCATGGCGGAAACCGAGAAATATCCGCACGTCACCTATTTCTTCAACGGCGGCGAGGAGACGCCCTATCCCGGCGAGGACCGGGTGATGGCGCCTTCGCCGAAGGTCGCGACCTACGATTTGCAGCCGGAGATGTCGGCGCCGGAGCTGACCGCCAAGGCGGTCGAGGCGATCGATTCCGGGCGCTACGACCTCGTCGTGCTGAATTTCGCCAATGCCGACATGGTCGGTCATACCGGCGTGCTGGCCGCCGCGATCAAGGCGGTCGAGACGGTCGATGCCGGGCTGGGCGCCATCGCGGATGCCGTGCAGCGGGCGGGCGGCGCGCTGCTCGTCACCGCCGACCATGGCAATGCCGAGCTGATGGTCGATCCGCTGACCGGCAAGCCGCATACGGCGCACACCACCAACCCGGTGCCGCTGATGCTGATCGGCGGGCAGGCCGGAGCCCTGGCGGACGGGCGCCTCGCCGACATCTCGCCGACGCTGCTGGCACTGATGGGCCTGGAGCAGCCGGCCGAGATGACAGGGCGGTCGCTGCTGCGCTGAAGCGAGCGGACCGTCAACGCAAAACGGCGCGGAAGTGATCCGCGCCGTTCGGTTGCAGCTTGTGGAGGCCGTGTCAGTACTTGCGCACGACCGGCGGCGCGTAGGCGACCGGCTCCGGCGTGCCGCAGCAGTTCGGATCGCCGAAGTTCCAGCGCATGCCGATGCGGAAATCGTGGCTGTCGATGTTCCTGGACTTGAGCGGGGCGTAGATATCGCCGTTGAAGGCGTTGACGATCCGGCCTGACTGGGCGTCGCCGAGGTTGAGATAGCGGTAGCCCAACTCGAGCGTGAGGTTCTTGTTCACCTCGTATCCGAGGCCGGCCATGAGTGCCCAGGCGAGATCGGTCTTGGTGCCGTTGCTGGCATAGCCAAGCGTCGGGAAGCCGGCGACGGAGCCCTGATCGGTCAGACCGCTGATGCGGTTCTGGGAGAAGCCGATGCCGGCGCCGATATAGGGCGTCAGGCAGTTCCAGGTGCCGAGGTCGAAATAGCCGTTGAACAGGGTGACCAGCGAAGACAGGTTGCCTTTGTAGGTGTTGGTCTGGTTGTCGTTGATGAAGGGGTTGAAAACGATGTCGTTCACCCCGATCGACGACGAGCCGCGATATTCGCCGGTGATGTCGAAGCGCAGCCAGTTGTTGAAGCGATAGCCGACGCCGAGGCCGGCGAAGAAGGCCGAATTATCGGTCTGGCCGAAGAAGCTGCCGCCGAACTGGACGACGTCGTCCTGGTGGTACCTGCCGATGGTCTGGACGCCGACGCCGATATCGCCGCGCAGATAGAAGCCGCTGGAGATGGTGCCCTTGAGGCCAAGCGGCTCCGGCGGGGGCGGCGGGGCATAGGCAAGATCGGCAGCATGGGCCGCGGCGGATGCGCCGAGGGCCAAGCCGCCCGCCAGCGCGAGAGTTTTCAGGCTGCCCATGGCAGTGTCCTTCGCGTTTGCGCGGCGCAAAAACGCAGCCCGCGCGAGTTACCAACAGGAAGGACCTTGGCAGAGATTTCTTAAATGACCATTAACCCTAACGGCTAACCTTACTTTTGCCTGAAGATAGCCGCGAATGTTAACGGAACTTCACTATTTCCAGTCTGCTGGCGGGGTAGAAGCGAAGGTGCGAACGCTGGCGGCCGAATTTGCGCCAGGCTCCGGCGGTGACTGCCGGTCTGTCAGGGCGATGCGGTGGCGCGGAACAGGCGCTCCTACCCCTGACAGGTCAAGGTCGCGTTCAGCTTGCTGCGGATGAGCGACAGCGACATGCTCCTGAAGAAGCTGTGAAAGCGTTGCGGCGCGCGGAAAACCAGCCTGTCGCCGTCCTCCCAGACCGGAACGACGGTGCCGCTAAGGCGCGCGGACATCGCGGCAAGCCGCATTCTGTCGATAGCCGCTTCCTGGGCGACGCGCGTCTGCGTCCCGAAAGAACTCTCGACCGGAACGATCACGAAATAGTTTCCGCACTCATTGACGTGAGCGATCTGCAAATCCGCCATCGATAGGCCACGCCCCATTTGGCCCCCCGGCGAGATGTGGCCCTAAATTACCTTAAGTCACATCCTTCATTTGGATGAACTATTTCGCAGGGGGGCAAAGGGGAAGAGAAATTCCACCCTGGCATGTTCTTCCCTCGCCGGTAGCGATGCTGGCCACGGGCCCCGTCGCTACGCAGGCGAGAGCCGGCTGTTCGCGCGGGTGCTTAGCTCGCGGGCTTACCGGCCGCCTTGCGGGCCTTGGCCGCCATGTCCTCGAATTCCTGGCGGATCTTTTCGATCTTCTCTTCATCCAGCTCTTCGAGATCGAGCAGCTCTTCGCGCGCGCCCTCCAGCTTCCAGATCAGCTCATCGAGCTTGATCTGCATCGCCGCCGTGTCGCGGTTCTGGCTGTTCTGGATGATGAAGACCATCAGGAAAGTGACGATGGTGGTCGAGGTGTTGATGACGAGCTGCCAGGTGTCGTTGAAGCTGAAGATCGGCCCGGAAAGTGCCCACACCAAGATGAGGGCGCCGGCGCCGAAGAAGGTCTGCGGCTTGCCGGCCCAATGAGCGACCCATTGCGAAAGGCGGGTGAAGAGCGAGCGGTCGCTTTGCGGCAGACGGCGCTTGGCCATGGTGAAATTCCCCCGTGCCGATCAAGGCTGTCCTGACAGCCCCAACGCAGCCGAGAAGCGACCGTTCCCGCTATGCGAACCGACTAGGCGACCAGACGCTCGGCGTGCCAGGCGACATGCTGCGCCATGAAGGTCGAGATGAAGCTGTAGGAATGATCGTAGCCGTCCCGCATCGTCAGCTGCAGCGGGATGCCGGCCGTGGCGCAGGCTATCTCGAGCAGCTGCGGGCGCAGGCCCTCTTCGAGGAAGCCGTCGGCTGTGCCCTGATCGACCAGGAGATCGGGGATGCGATGTCCGTCCGCGATCAGCAAGGTCGAGTCGTAGGCGCGCCAGGTCGTTTCGTCCGGGCCGAGATATTTCTGGAAGGCTGGGCGCGACCAGCCGGCGGTCGAAGGCTGGGCGATAGGGGCGAAAGCGGAGACCGAGCGGTAGCGATCCGGATTCTTCAGCGCCAGCGTGATCGCGCCATGCCCACCCATGGAATGGCCGAAGATGCCCTGCCGGCTCATGTCGAGAGGAAAGTTCTTGGCGACGAGGGCCGGGAGCTCGTCGCGGATATAGCTCTCCATCCGGTAGTTGCGGGCATAGGGCTCCTGCGTGGCGTCGAGATAGAAGCCGGCGCCGGAACCGAACTGCCAGTTGTCCGGCTCATCGGGAATGTTCTCGCCGCGCGGGCTGGTGTCCGGGCAGATGATCGCGATGCCGTTGGCGGCGGCGGCGGCGCGGTACTCGCCCTTGTCCACGACGTTCTGATGCGTGCAGGTCAACCCCGACAGATACCAGAGCACGGGCACCGGCCCGTCCTCGATCTGGTGCGGCAGGTAGATCGCGAAGTTCATCGGGCAGGCGCAGGCCGTGCTTTCGTGACGGTAGACGCGCTGTGAGCCGCCGAAGGCCTTCGAGGAGGAGAGGAGTTCCATGCGGTGTCCTTTCGATCGAGCTTCCGCGGCAGGGCAATTACACCCGCGCCGTCATTCCGGACGCAGCGAAGCGGAGATCCGGAATCCATCGTAGAGTGCGGTCGAGCCCTATGATGGATCCCGGATCGGCGCGGCTGTGCCGCTTGTCCGGGATGACGCCGTGTTTCCGTGCCCTATGGATAAGGCCAGAAAGCGGCGCCTCAGTAGACCACCACGCTCCGGATCGACTTGCCCTCATGCATGAGGTCGAAGCCGTGGTTGATCTCGTCCAGGCTCAGCTTGTGCGTGATCAGGTCGTCGATGTTGATCTTCCCCTCCATGTACCAGTCGACGATCTTCGGCACGTCGGTGCGCCCGCGCGCGCCGCCGAAAGCCGTGCCCTTCCAGACGCGGCCGGTGACGAGCTGGAACGGCCGGGTGGCGATCTCCTTGCCGGCCTCGGCGACCCCGATGACGATCGATTCACCCCAGCCGCGATGGCAGCACTCCAGCGCCTGGCGCATCACATTGATATTGCCGGTGGCGTCGAAGGAGAAGTCGGCACCGCCGCCGGTGAGGTCGACGATCGCCTGCACGACCTTGTCGTTGCCGATCTCCTTGGGGTTGATGAAGTCGGTCATGCCGAACTTGCGCGCCATCTCCTGCTTGGCCGGGTTGATGTCGACGCCGATGATCTTGTCGGCGCCGACCATGCGGGCGCCCTGGATCACATTGAGGCCGATGCCGCCGAGGCCGAAGACCACGACATTGGCGCCCGGCCAGACCTTGGCCGTGTAGATGACGGCACCGATGCCGGTGGTGACGCCGCAGCCGATGTAGCAGATCTTGTCGAAGGGCGCGTCCTCACGGACCTTGGCGAGCGCGATCTCGGGCAGCACGGTGAAGTTCGCGAAGGTCGAGCAACCCATGTAGTGGAACACTTCGCCGCCGTCGCAGGAGAAGCGCGAGGTGCCGTCCGGCATGACGCCCTGGCCCTGGGTGGCGCGGATCGAGGTGCAGAGGTTGGTCCGGCGCGACAGGCAGGACTTACAGTTGCGGCATTCCGGCGTGTAGAGCGGGATGACGTGATCGCCGGGTTTCAGCGTGGTGACGCCGGCGCCGACCTCGCGCACGATGCCGGCGCCCTCATGGCCGAGGATCGCCGGGAATTTGCCCTCCGAATCGAGGCCCGACAGCGTGTAGGCGTCGGTGTGGCAGATGCCGGTGGCCATCACCTCGACGAGGACCTCGCCGGCCTTGGGCCCGCCGATCTCGATGGTTTCGATGGTGAGCGGCTTGCCGGCTTCCCAGGCAACGGCTGCACGGGTCTTCATCGGGCGGTTCCTTCTTTTCGAGCGTTCATTTCAGATAGGGGCGGATGACCCGCATGATCGCGGCGATCTCGTCGTCTCCGGCTTCCGCCTTCGCGGCCTCGGCCGGGCGGGCCATGGTCTCGCGCAGATGGCTTTCGAGGACCTCGGCCATCAGCCCCGTCGCGGCACCGCGCAGCGCCGCGAGCTGCTGCAGCAGGGCGCCGCATTCCTCGCCGCGCTCCACGGCCGCGATCAGGGCGTCGGTCTGCCCCCTGATCCGGCGCAGCCGCGTGACGGCGCGCTTCTTCTCTTCAGGCGTATGAGGCATGCGAGGGCGCCAAGGGGTTCGATCCGGACGCGACGCTAGGTACTCAGGGGGAGTATGTCAACGCAGACAGCACGACGGCAACGGAAAAGGGCGGCAGCGTTGCCGATGCCGCCCCTGCGCAGGCGTTTAATTCCGACCGGGGTCAGAAGCTGTATCCGAGCTTCACCTTGACGAGATGCTGGCTGAAATTGGTCAGGTCGAGATCGCCCGGCTGGTCCTTGGCCTTGCCCGCGACCTGGATGTTGTAGGCGGCGGAGAGGGCGAGCTGCTTGGTCGCCTGCCAGAACACGCCGGGACCGGCGAAAGTGGCATAGCCCGACTCGTTGCCGAAGCCGAGATCGTTATGGGCGCGCATGTGGCGGACTTCGCCGCTCAGATAGAGCCCGTCCAGGACCTGCCAGGCGAGCGAGCCGCCGACCGTGAAGGTCGAGGAGCGCTGGTAGGGCGAGGGGCCGGTCCAGGTCAGATCCTGCGAGAGGTTGAGCGCGGCGTAGAGCTTGCCCGGGATCAGCGCCTTGTCAGCGAAGATGCGCAGGCCGGTGTTGTAGGTGGTGAAGCGGCCGGCGCCGTCGGGATCCGCACGGTTGAAGCTCGGATCCAGGACAAGGGTGAGGCCGAGCCCGTGCATGTCGCGCCCGAGGAGGCGGTACTTCATCTCGACACCAGCGCCGAATGCGCGCTCGTCGGCGCTGATGCCGCCGGCCGAGGCGTTGCTGAAGGAACCCAGCACATAGGGGCCGACCTCGAAGCAGGGGAAGAGGCCGTAGGAGCCCTGCAGGGTGAGCCCATGTCCGTTCGAGCTGCCGGTCCGCGTGCCGAAGGCGCCGTTATAGGTGAGACTCGGGCCGAAGGAGCCGACGCTGGCGACATCGGAGCCGGTGGTGAAGCCGAAGGCATCGGTCGGGATGCCTTCCTCATCCACGCAGGCGGAGACCACCGGTGCCGGCGCAAGGGTGGCCTTGCGGTAAGTCAGGTCGGCGGCGAAGGCGGGAGCCGCGGTTGCGGCGGCAATCAGGGCGAAAGCTAGGGTTTTCGAAGACATGGGAAACTCCGCAGAAGTCACGGATCAATACGCTATTGCAAATCAGTTGCATTATCTAATTCATCCTCGAATGAACCATGTCGCGAGCCCGAGATCGGCGCGATAAAAGAGCCATAGGCGTTTTCGCAATCCCGCCAGATGTTGTTGCGCTGCAACAGTCAGCGTTTCGGAACGGTTGAAAGCCGTTCCAGTGCCCGCGGCGCGATGCCGGCCAGCGCCTCGATCGGCTTCCAGGCGGCGGCATGGACCTCCTCGATCTGTGCGACGAGCGGCCGGGCGGGGTCGGCGAGGAAAAGATACTGCAGATCGTGATGGACATGATCGGGCTCGCCGCGAGAGGGCTTGCCGGGCACATCGTGGCTGTCGATCGTGAAGGGCAAGTCTCCGCCGCCGTGCCAGGGGTGGAGCGTCAGGCCGTGGACGCCGGTTTCCTCCTCGGCTTCGCGCGCCGCGGAAAGATGGAAGTGCTCGGCCTCCTCCCAATGGCCGCCGGGCTGGAGCCAGCGGCCGATCACGCCATGGTCGATCAGCAGGACCTGTGCATGGTCCGGGGATAGCACGAAGGCGCTGGTAGTGAGGTGGCCGGGAAAGGTGTCGCGCCTGTCCAGGGCGTGACTCTGCGCCATCTGCCAGCGCAACAGGGAGAGATGTTCGCGAGGGCCGGCGATGTCAGCACGGTAACGTTCGACGGCATGGGCAAGGCGGGCGTTGAAGTCCATCGCGTTCAGCGCGTCCCGGCCGGCAGTGGCAGGCGATAGGATTCGAAATGACCGTTCTTGGGGCCGTCATAGCCGATCAGAACCGTGAGCGAGGTGCGGTCCTGCGCCAGCAGCGTCAGCGATTCGGCCTTGCCGCCGCTGCGGGCAGGTAGATCGCCAAGCAGCCGGGTATTCTCGAGCCTGATGATATCGACCAGCATCAAGGAATAGGGAAGCGACTGCTCCTGCGCGGGGCCGAGCAGCACGAGCAGCCGGCCGTCGGGCAGCAGCGCGAGATCGCGAATGCCGCGGTCAGGCCCGGCGGGCAAGGCGACGACCTTCGGGGCTTCGGTCGCGGGGGCGCGACCCGGCGCGAACAGGGCTTCGAGCGAGGCGCCGACGAGAAAGCTGCGATTGCCGAGAGAGGGCGCACGCAGGCCTGCCCAGAGCGTATCGCCGGCCACCGCGATGCCTTCGACGTTGAGGCCGTTGGCGTCCATCAGGCTCTTGCCGAAGAAGGCGCCGGCCTCGCCGGCGCGGCGCAGCATGTCGCTAAGGCGATAGGTCAATTCGACCCGGCCGGTGGGTGCGCCTTCGGCATCGACCTTGATCCGCGCCAGGTGGAAAGCAGAGAGGCGGAACTCGCCCTTGGTGCGCGAGCAGCCATGCGAGCCCGCCACATAGAATGCATGGTCTGCATAGGCGACGGCCTCGCCATCGAGTTCCGCAAAGCGGCCGGCCGTCCGGCAGATGCCTTGCGGTGGCTGTCCGAGCGTATCGGGCGAGGCTTCCGTGCCGATGATCGGCAGGGTGGCGCCGGGCGTGATGCGATTCTCGGCGATCCCGGCGAACTGGGCGAAGGCGCCCTCGTCATTGATCAGCAGACAGCGCTGGGCACCGTTGGCGACGGGCATGCAGGCGAGGCCGCTGACATCCCGCGCCGGCTTGCCTGGCTTGCGGGCGGAGAAATCGGCCAAGGCCTTGAAGCGCTGTTCGGGAACGAGTGTCGCCGCCTGGGCAAGGGAGATGCCGAGCAGCGCAACGGCAAAGGCGGGAAGAAAACGTGAGCGCATGCGGCGAATCCAGGAGAGAAGGGCGGATTGAGCGCGAGTGGTCCGCGGAAGTCAAAAGCCAGGCCGCGACCTTTATGCATCCTTGATGTTGTCGCCCCTCGCCCCTTCTCGAATGGCTATGGCGGCGAAAATACCTTGTCCGTGCGGTCTAGGAGACCGTTCGGGAAACAGGACAATGCTCAGTATCCCCTCCAAATCCTTCCGTCATCCGCTCGCATTTCTGATCGGGCGCGATGTCGAAGGTCATTGGCTTGCCGTCGAGACCCATGGTCGAGGCGGCGGCATCTTCGCGGATCGCAGTGCAGCGCTGCGCTATGCGGCGTTCGAGACCGGCCACAGGCCGCGCGCCGTCCGCATGACGGCAAAGACGCTGCGGCTGCTCTGAGCCGCGTCATGAACCACTGGCTTCATGGCATGTTCACCGCGCTGGTCACGCCGTTCGACGAGGACGCGATCGACCATGGCGCGCTGGAACGCCTCATTCACTGGCAGATCGCGCAGGGCGCCGATGGCGTCGTGATCGGAACCGCGACGGGCGAGAGCCCGACGCTGAGCGCGACCGAGCGCCTTGAGCTCTGCGCCGCCGCCCGCCACATCGCCGGCAAGCATTTCCCGGTGATCGCCGCCGTCGGGAGCTATGCCACGGCCGAGACGGTCGCCGAGATCGCTGCTGCCGAGCGGGCGGGCGCTTCGGCCCTGCTGCTGCGCATGCCCTACTACAACCGGCCGACGCAGGCAGGCCTCGCCGCCCACGCTCTGGCGGCCGCGCAGGCGACCGGGCTCGAAATCATCCTCGACAACGACCCGGATCGCTGCGGCGTCGAGATCGCGCCGGAGACGCTGGAGGCACTGGAAGGTGCCGCGAACATCGTCGGCATCCTCGAGCGACGTGGGGATCTCGTCCGCTGCGACCGGATCGCCCGCCTCCGCGACCGCCGCTTCATGCGGCTGACCGGCGCGGCCGAAACCATCCCGTCCTATCTGCTCGCGGGAGGGTGCGGGGCCATCACCAGCGTCGGCAATCTCGCACCGCACTGGCTGGCGCGGCTGGAGAGCGCCGCGCGCTCCGAGTTCTACGGGCAGGCGCAGATCCTGCAGCGACGCCTGGTCCCGCTGCTCGATCTGCTCGCCCGGGAGCCCGATCCGGTCCTCGTCAAGCTCGCCTTGTCGATGCTGCATCCCGAGGTGGGCGCGGCTTGCCGCGCTCCGCTCGCTCCCGCGCGCCCGGAACTCGCGGCCCTCGTTCGAGAGGCGATCGAGGACCTGCCGCGTCCGCTCGCCGGCACCGCGATGGCGGCCGTGCAGGCCGGCGCGCCGGCAAGGCCCCGCCGGGCCTGAACCACCAAAGACGAGGCGCCGAAGCGCCGAAGCGATCAGATGGAGGCTTCAATGGTGATGATCGGAACCTATCGCCGCCGTCGCGAGGCGATCTACAACAGTGTCCGGCATTCTTCTGCCGGCGGGTGGAAAACCGATCTGTTGCATCTCTTCGGGTCGGTCGTCCTGCTCGCTGTGATCATTGGCGGCCGGGTCTGGTGGCATCTGCGCTGACCAGTGCGAAAGAAAAAGGGCGCCGCTTGGCAGCGGCGCCCTCGATCGACTGACCGGACCCGGCTTCAGCCCAGCTTGGCGTAGGCCGGGACGGTGAGGAAGTCCTCGAAGTTCGGTGCGAGCGACAGCGTCTCGAACAGCGCGATCGCCTCCGGGAAGCGGCCCTTGGCGTAGTTCTCGGCACCGAGCTCGCCCTTCACCCGCTCCATCTCCTCGGACAGGCAGCGCTTGAACAGGGCGGCGTCGGCCGTCACACCGCCTTCGAGCGCGACCCCGTACTGGACGAACTGCCAGATCTGGGCGCGGCTGATCTCGGCGGTCGCGGCGTCCTCCATCATGTTGTAGATCGGCACGGCGCCGCGGCCGCGCAGCCAAGCCTCGATATACTGCACGCCGACGCGGATGTTCTCGCGGAAGCCTTCCTCGGTCCGGGTGCCCTGATGGACCTCCAGCAGGTCCTCCGTGCCGATATCGACGTCGTCGCGCTTGTTGCCGAGCTGGTTGGCCTGCGGCATCAGCCGGTCGAACACCTCCATCGCGACCGGAACAAGGTCGGGATGGGCGACCCAGGTGCCGTCATGGCCGTTGCCAGCTTCGCGCTCCTTGTCGGCCTTGACCTTGGCGAAGGCGGCGGCATTGGCCTCGGGGTTGTTCTTGACCGGGATCTGCGCCGCCATGCCGCCCATCGCGAAGGCGCCGCGCCTGTGGCAGGTCTTGATCAGCAGCAGCGAATAGGCGCGCAGGAAGGCCTGGGACATCACGACCTGGGAACGGTCGGGCAGGACATAGGCCTTGTTGCGGGCGAGCTTCTTGATGAAGGAGAAGATGTAGTCCCAGCGGCCGCAGTTCAGCCCGGCCATGTGCTCGCGCAGTTCGTAGAGGATCTCGTCCATCTCGAAGGCGGCCGGCAGCGTCTCGATCAGGACGGTCGCCTTGATCGTGCCGATCTTCAGTTCGAGCGCCGATTGCGCGGCAACGAAGACGTCGTTCCAGAGCCGGGCCTCGAGATGGCTTTCCAGCTTCGGCAGGTAGAAATACGGGCCGGAGCCGGCCGCAAGCGCGGCCTTGGCGTTGTGGAAGACATAGAGCCCGAAATCGACCAGGGAACCGGAAGCCYCCTCGCCGTCGATCTCGATATGGCGCTCCGGCAGATGCCAGCCGCGCGGGCGGATGATGAGGACGGCGGGCTTGGCGCCGAGCTTGTAGTCCTTGCCGTTCGTGGGATCGGTGAAGTCGATCTTGCCCGCCCAGCGATCCCGAAGGTTGAGCTGGCCTTCGACCATGTTGGCCCAGACCGGCGAGGAGGCATCCTCGAAATCGGCCATGAAAACCTTGGCGCCGGAATTCAGCGCGTTGACGATCATCTTGCGATCGACCGGGCCGGTGATCTCGACGCGGCGGTCGAGCAGGTCTGCCGGGATCGGCGCGACGGTCCAGTCGCCCTCGCGGATATGCTTTGTTTCAGCCAGGAAGTCCGGCGTCTCGCCGGCATCGAAGCGCTTCTGCCGTTCGGCCCGCAGGCTGAGCAGGCGTTTGCGCGTTTCGTTGAAACGGCGATGCAGGTCCGCGACGAAGGCCAGCGCCTCGGGCGTGAGAATCTCGTCGAAGCGCGTCCGCACGGCGCCCTTGATGACGACACCTTGCGGCAGGGAGAGGGTGGGGGTGTCCGACATGGCTGCTCCTCCGATCACGTCAGGGCATTGTTTCGCGAAACGTTTCTTTTCGAAATGCAGAAAAAATGACGATGACTTGTTCCATGCAGGAATAAATGATCGTCGCGTGAAAGAAACCGATAAATGCAACCAGTGGTTGCCGAGCGGTTCACTCAGATCGGCAGATGACGCAACGGCACATTGTTTCCTCTCAAAATGTGCAGATAGGACCGAGTTCCATGAATCGGTTTTAGCAATTCGTAAGTTCCGAGCCTCAACGCTTATCCGGCTGAATGCGGCAATCCGGCCCAGGATGAGATGATATGTTCAAGGTCGCTTTCCTTTCCGAGATGATGCGGCGGTTCCGCCGCGACCAGCGTGGCAACGTGCTGGTCATGGCCGGATTCCTGACGCTCCCGCTGGTCGGTATCCTCGGCATCACCGTCGACTATTCGCGCGCCAGCAACGCCCGCCAGGCCCTCAGTTCGGCAATCGATTCCGCTTCGCTGATGGCGGCGCGCGATGCCCAGAAGCTGACCGACGGGCAACTCAAGGAGCGCGTCGATCTCTGGATCCGCGACAATCTCCCGGCAAGCGCGAAGAGCGAGTTCGCCGGCGCGACGGTGGTGATCGACCGCACCGCGCGGACGATCAAGATCTCGGCGAACTCCAATGTGCCGACGACGATCGGCCGTGTGCTCGGCCCTCAATACATCGCGGTCGCCAGCGACAGCCAGTCGACCTGGGGAACCAACAAGATCGAGCTCGCGCTGGCGCTGGACAATACCGGCTCCATGTCCAACTCGAGCAAGATGACCAACCTGAAGAYGGCCGCGAAGAGTCTCCTCAAGATCATGAAGGACGCCGCGATCGAGACGGATCAGATTCGTGTCTCGATTGTCCCGTTCAACACACAGGTTCGTATCGCGCGGTCCTTCAAGGACGAGCAGTGGATGCGCTATGGCCTGACGCGGCAGGTCAATTGCCGCGATGAGTGGAAGAACAACAAGTGGGTTCAGGTTTGTGACACCGAGACGATGACGAAATCGACTTGGTCGCAGTCAAGCCAGGGTTGCATTACCGATCGCGACCAGAACTATGACACGACCGATGGCGGGTCGTATTCGGCGATCGCCCAGCAGTACCCGGCCTATTGGTGCAGCCAGTCTTCGCTGGCCGAGATCATGCCCCTGTCTTCCGACTGGACGGCTCTGGAAGCGCGCATCGACACCATGACCCCCGTCGGCAACACGAACGTCACGATCGGTGCTGTATGGGGTTGGGCGACCTTGTCGCAGAGCGCGCCCTTTACCGAAGCGAAGCCCACGACCGAGCCGCGGCTCAAGAAGTACATGATCCTGCTGACCGATGGCGACAATACGGAAAACCGCTTCACGAAGTCCGGCAACGCTATCGATGATCGCACCAGGTTGGCCTGCGCGAATGCCAAGTCCGCGGGCATCAATCTCTACACGATCCGCGTGATCGACGGCGATGCCGCGCTACTGAAGGAATGCGCCAGCAAGCCGGAGATGTACTACGAGGTGACGAGCGCCTCGCAGCTCGATCCCGTCTTCAGGACGATCGCCAATGAGATCAGCGCGGTGCGTCTGACGCATTGAGCCCGCTGCCGAGTTCGGCGAAGCGCGCCAGGAAGCGCGCCTGCGCCGTCTCGGTGTCGAGCGGATCGAGCCAAGCAAGGATTTCGGCAGGCAGCGCCTGCGGCCGGCCGAAGAATTTCAGCGCCTCCTCGCGGGCGAAGCCTGCGAGCCGCGTGGCTTCGAAGAAGGCGGCGATCGTGTCGGCCTCCTTCGTCTTGCGCTTCTGGACCGCTGGCGTCGTCACGGGCAGGCCGAAGCGCAGATGGATGGCCGCGAGCAGGCGCAGCTCGACGCTCTTGTAGGCATCGCCCATCACCACCTTGAACGGTGAGATCATGTCGCCGATCACATATTCCGGCGCATCGTGCAGCAGCGCCATCAGGCGCCAGGCATTGCTCCAATCCGGGTTGAGGTGGCCGGCGATCGCCTCGACCAGGAGGCAATGCTGCGCGACCGAAAAGGAATGCGCTCCATGCGTCTGGCCGTTCCAGCGCGCAACGCGGGCAAGGCCATGGGCGATGTCCTCGATCTCGATGTCGAGCGGCGAGGGATCGAGCAGGTCGAGCCGGCGGCCCGAGAGCATGCGCTGCCAGGCGCGCGGCGGTTCGGGCTTGCGGGCCATGTCAGAAACCTGCCACCGCAGAGCCCGCTTCACGAGCCCTCATCCTGGCGAGCGCTCCATGAGACGCCGCTTCGCGGCTCCTCAGGATGAGGGCTGGAAGGGAGCCGTCCACCATCATCATGCCGCACGGCTTTCGCGGGCGAGCGCGGCGCATTCGGTATAGCGGAAGCAGCCGGTCAGGTGGTCGTTGACCAGCCCGCACGCCTCCATGAAGGCGTAGATGATGGTCGGGCCGCAGAAGGTGAAGCCGGCCTTCTTGAGCTCCTTCGAGATCGTCTCCGACAGCTTGGTCTGGGTCGGGACTTCTCCTTGGGCGCGGAAGCTGTTCTGCAGCACGCGCCCGTCGAGATGCTTCCAGAGGAAATCGGCGAAGGGCTCGTGTTCGCTGACCTTCAGATAGGCCTGGGCGCTCTTGATCGTGCCTTCGATCTTGCCGCGGTGGCGGATGATGCCGGGGTCGGCGAGCAGGCGCTGCACATCGACCTCGGTGAAGCGGGCGACGGTCTCGGGCTCGAAACCGGCGAAGCCGGCGCGGAAGGCATCGCGCTTGCGCAGGATGGTGATCCAGGACAGGCCGGCCTGGAAGCCGTCGAGGATCAGCTTCTCCCAGAGTGCGCGGGAATCGTATTCCGGCACGCCCCATTCGGTGTCGTGATAGGCGAGATAGAGCGGGTCGGTGCCCGGCCAGCGGCAGCGGAACTTGCCGTCCGCTCCCTCGATCGCGATGCGCTCCTCGCTCAAGGCATTGGCCTGGCTCATAGGGCGACCCCTGCGGCGGCTCCGAAGCCGGGCTCGCCGGGGAAGGGGAAGCGGATGAAGGCAGGCTTTTCCGCGAGATGGAAGGCGAGGCCGCCGCCGAGCGGTGCCGTGCCGGCGGCGAGCGCGTCGGCCAGCCTGTCGAGGCGGAGCATGGCGAGCGCCCGGCCATCGGTGCCCGAGCCGATGGTGCCGAGCGGCTTGCCGCCGACAGTCGCCTCGGCTCCGGTCTCGGTGGCGATGCCTTCGTCGAAGACGACGGGCACGACGCGGGTGCGGGCGGTGCCGCGATGCTGCATGCGGGAGACCACTTCCTGGCCGATATAGCAGCCCTTCTTGAAGGAGACGCCGCCGAGCTGGTCGAGCAGCGCCTCGTGCGGGAAGGTGTCGCCATAGGGGAAATCACGGCCGCCGGCGGGGATTCCGAGCGTGATGCGGCGGGCGTGATAGGCATCCGGCTCGGCCATCACGAGCGCCTCGATCCCTTCGGCATCGGCGATGGCACGCTGGCCGAGGGCGGGCAGGCGCGGGTCGTCATAGACGAAGCCGGCCTCCACAGGCAGCGGGGCGCCGTCAGCCGAGACGAGGATCGCGCTCTTCTCGGTCAGGTCTTCCAGCACAACCTTGGCGCGCAGCTTATAGAGCTTCAGGCGTTTCATCAGGTCTGCGGTCTGGAGCAGCGGGGTGTCGAGCAGGAAGCCGCCGCCGTCTTCCGGCGACAACGCGAGGATGAAGAAATCGCAGATGATCTTGCCCTGCGGTGTCAGCAGCGCGCCATAGCCGGCCCGGCCCGGCGTGACCGGATCGAGATCGTTGGTCACGAGGTTCTGCAGGAAATCGCGGGCATCCTCGCCGCTGACGCGGATGACGCCACGGTCGATCAATCGGGTTGCGGACATGGCTGCTGCTCCTGCGGACCGAGCCGATAGGTAGGCGGCTTCGCCCACGTTCTCAACTCGCCTATCCAGGAAGTTTAAGCTAACTCCCTCTATCCGCCTTCCAACCTCCGCCGTCATCCCGGACGCAGCGAAGCGGAGATCCGGGATCCATCGTAGAGCGAGCGGCCCTTCGATGGATCCCGGATCGGCGCCGCTTCGCGGCTTGTCCGGGATGACGGCGGAGGTTCTCACCACGAAACTTGCACCCGGAGACAAGCCATGCCGCAGACCTACGACGTCATCCTCAAGGGCGGCACCGTGGTGAACCAGGATGGCCGCACCAGCCGCGACATCGGCATCACCGGCGGCAAGATCGTGGCGCTCGGCGATCTCTCGCGGGCTTCGGCCGGCGAGGCGGTCGATTGCACGGGCCTCCACATCCTGCCCGGCGTGATCGACAGCCAGGTGCATTTCCGCGAGCCAGGGCTCGACCACAAGGAGGATCTCGAGACCGGTTCGCGCGCCGCGGCGCTCGGTGGCGTGACCTGCGTCTTCGAGATGCCGAACACGATCCCGCAGACGACGACGCCGGAGGCTCTGGCAGACAAGATCAGGCGCGGGCGCCATCGCATGCATTGCGATTTCGCGTTCTGGGTCGGCGGCACGCATGAGAATGCTGCCGACGTGCCGGAGCTGGAGCGTTTGCCGGGCGCGGCCGGCATCAAGGTGTTCATGGGCTCGTCCACCGGCGACCTGCTGGTGGAGGACGACAAGGGCGTCGCCGAGATCCTGAAGCGGACGCGCCGGCGCGCGGCCTTCCACTCCGAGGACGAGACGATGCTGCGCGAGCGCATGGGCTTGCGCGTCGAGGGCGACCCGTCGAGCCATCCGGTCTGGCGCTCGCCCGAGGTGGCGCTGACCTGCACGAAGCGGCTGGTGCGGATCGCGCGCGAGACCGGGGCGCGCGTGCATATCCTGCACATCTCGACCGGGGACGAGATGGTCTTCCTCAAGGACCACAAGGATGTCGCGACCGTCGAGGTGCTGCCGAACCATCTGACGCTGGTCGCGCCGGATTGCTACGAGCGGCTCGGCACCTACGCCCAGATGAACCCGCCGATCCGCGACGACAGCCATCGACAGCGCATCTGGTGGGGCGTGGAGCAGGGCATCGTCGACGTGCTCGGTTCCGATCACGCGCCGCATACGCATGAGGAGAAGCACCATCCCTATCCGGCGAGCCATTCCGGCATGCCGGGCGTGCAGACGCTGGTGCCGATCATGCTCGACCATGTGAATGCCGGGCGCCTCTCGCTGGAGCGCTTCGTCGACCTCAGCAGCGCCGGGCCGCAGCGCATCTTCGGGCTGGAGGGCAAGGGGCGCATCGCGGTCGGCTACGATGCCGACTTCACCATCGTCGATCTCAAGCGCAGGCAGACGATCACCAACGACTGGAGCGCCTCGAAATGCGGCTGGACGCCCTATGACGGCGTCACCGTCACCGGCTGGCCGGTCGGCACCTTCGTGCGCGGCCTCAAGGTGATGTGGGAGGGCGAGCTGACGAACCCGTCGCAGGGCGAGCCGGCGCGCTTCCTGGAGGCGCTGCCGCGCGGCGCCTGAGCGGCTCGCAACCGCCAGCTTGATATCCTAAGGTCGGCCCTCCTCTTTCAGGGGGCGACCATGGCAGAACGGGATCTGGATCTCGCGGCTCTGTTCCACGAAGTCGCCGGGCGCGCGGCGGCTTTCCGTGGCGCGATCGGCGATGGCCCGCAACGGCCCCTGCGCGATTATCGCGAGATGGTCGAGGTCTTCGCGGAGAAGACGCCCGAGACCGGGCTTGCCGCCGAGGCGGTGATCGCCGATCTCATGGACAAGGCCGCGGCCGGATTGCACGCGACGACCGGGCCGCGCTTCTTCGGCTGGGTCATCGGCGCATCGCATCCCGTCGGCGTCGCCGCCGACTGGCTGACCAGCGCCTGGGGCCAGAATGCCGGCAACCACCAGGCGGCGCCGGCAGCTGCAGCGGCCGAAAGCGTTGCTGCATCATGGCTGCTCGATCTCTTGGGGCTTCCCGCAGATTGTTCGGTCGGTTTCGTCACTGGCGCGACGGTCGCCAATCTCGTCTGCCTGGCCGCGGCGCGAAGTGCGGTGCTGCAGCGCGCCGGCTGGGACGTCGAGACCGACGGCCTTTTCGGCGCTCCGCCGATCCATGTCGTGATTGGCGACGATGCCCATACGACGGTGTTCGCCGCGCTGCAGGTGCTGGGGCTCGGCCATGATCGCGTCATCCGCGTGCCGACCGACGAAATGGGGCGCGTCACGGTCGAGGGCTTCACTGCTGCCATCTCCGGTTGCGACGGGCCGACCATCGCGGTGCTACAGGCCGGGCAGCTCAACACCGGCGCCTTCGACCCTTTCGCGGAGCTGATCGCGCTTGCGCATGCGCGCGGGGCCTGGGTGCATGTCGATGGCGCCTTCGGATTGTGGGCGCGCGCCTGCCCGTCGCTGGCCGGCTTGGCAGAGGGCGCAGAGCAGGCCGATTCCTGGGCGACCGATGGGCATAAATGGCTGCAGACGCCGTATGACAGCGGCTACGCGATCGTTCGCGATGCCCGCGCCCATCGCAAGGCGATGACGGCGAGCGCGAGCTACCTGCCGGAGACCGCAGAGGGCGAGCGCGACCCGAGTCATTTCGTGCCGGAGCTGTCGCGACGCGCGCGCGGCTTCGCGACCTGGGCGATGATCCGCCATCTCGGCCGCGAGGGCATCGTGGAGATGGTCGAGCGGCATTGCCGGCTGGCGCGCCAGATGGCGGACGGCCTGCGGAACGAGGCCGGCATCGCGATCCTGAACGAGGTCTTCCTGAATCAGGTCCTAGTCCGGTTCGGCGCCGACAGGCCTGTCGAGGAGGCCGATGCGCTGACCCGGGCGGTGATTCCGCGCATGCAGGCCGATGGGACCTGCTTTGCCGGGGGAGCGCGCTGGCGCGGTCAGTGGGTCATGCGCATCTCGATCATCGGCTGGGCGACCACGGCGCAGGACATCGGCGCCTCCGTCGCTGCGATCCGGGCGGCCTGGCGCGCATGCTCGAACCCATGAGGCGAAAGCGCGGCGCAGGATGATGGAAATCGTCGCGCATCTGTCGATCTGGTCGATGCCCGTTCGACGCGTCGGCAGGGAAGCGGCAGTGAGTGCGGAGCGGTCCGCGATTGCCGATCTCCCCGGATAGGAGAACCGAGATGAGAAAGATCGTTGCATCGACCTTCCTGTCGCTCGACGGCGTGATGCAGGCGCCGGGTGGGCCCGAGGAGGACCCGACCGGCGGTTTCGAGTTCGGCGGTTGGGTCTTTCCTTATTCGGACGACGTCACGGGTCAGCATATCGGCAAGCTCTTCGATCAGCCCTTCGACCTCCTGCTCGGCCGCACGACCTACGACATTTTCGCCGCCTACTGGCCTTATGCGGGGGAGGACCATCCCATCGCCAAGGCTTTCAACAGCACCACCAAATATGTCGTGACCTCGTCGAGGGAGCCGCTCAGCTGGCAGAATTCGGTGGCCCTGCACGACATGCCCGCCGATCTAGCCCGGCTGAAGCAGCAGGACGGGCCGATGCTGTTGATCCAGGGCAGCAGCGTGCTCATCCATTCGCTGCTCAAGCATGACCTGATCGATGAGATCACCCTGCTGATCTTCCCGATCGTACTCGGCCGGGGCAAGCGGATGTTCGACGAGGGGGCCCTGCCTGCGGCGTTCGAGCTGGTCGACAGCAAGGTCTCATCGACAGGCGTGGTGATCGCGAGCTACCGGCGCGCCGGCGCGATCAGGACGGGTTCCTTCGCGCAGGCGGAGCCGAGCCGGGCAGAGCTTGCGCGCCGCGAGCGCATGGCGAGCAAAGCCTAGCGAAAATATTTCCTCAGGTCTGTCGATCCGGGCGCGCCCCGTTCGACGTGATGTCAGAGAGCGGGTTTCGACGGTGGCGGTGAACGTTGCCGGCCTGCCTCCCGAAGCTGAAAACCAAGGAGACACCGATGCGCGTGATGGTTCTGGTCAAGGCCGACAAGGACAGCGAAGCCGGCATCATGCCGAGCGAGGACATCCTCACCAAGATGGGGGCGTATAACGAGGAACTGGTGAAGGCGGGCGTCATGCTGGCGGGCGAGGGGCTGCACCCGACCTCGAAGGGGTTGCGGATGCGCTTTTCCGGTTCGGAGCGGACGATCACGGACGGGCCTTTTGCAGAGACCAAGGAACTGCTCTGCGGTTTCTGGCTCTGGCAGGTCAAATCCTTCGCCGAGGCGGTGGAGTGGCTGAAGCGCGCGCCCTTCGACGGCGGCACCGAGATCGAGCTGCGCCCCGTCTTCGAGATGGAGGATTTCGGCGAGGCGCTGACGCCGGAGCTGCGCGAGCAGGAAGATCGCCTCCGCGCCGAGGCGGCGAAGCGCGCCGGCTGATCGGAAGCCTGGAAACCAACCCATTCGATTTCGGAAGGCGCGGGGGAACGTCTCCACCGCCTTCGTTRCAAACGGAGAAGACCGATGCGTTTCATGGTGATGGTCAAGGCGACCAAGGACAGCGAAGCCGGTGCCCCGCCGACGCGGGAGCTGCTCGAGGCGATGATGGCCTATAACGAGGAGCTGGTGAAAGCCGGCATCATGAAGGGCGGCGACGGCCTGCAGCCGAGTTCCAAGGGCGCGCGCGTGCAGTTCGACGGCAGCAAGCGCTCCGTCGTCGACGGGCCGTTCACCGAGACCAAGGAGCTGGTGGCGGGCTACTGGCTCTGGGAATGCGCTTCGCTCGACGAGGCGATCGCCTGGGTCAAGCGCTGCCCCAATCCGATGCCTGGCCCGTCCGAGATCGAGATCCGGCCGCTCTTCGAACTGGCGGATTTCGGCGAGGTGGTCACGCCTGAAGCCGCGGCGGCCTGGGATCGCCTCAAAGCCGAGGTCGGTCAGGCCTGAACGATCGGGCCCGAGCCGCTTGCCAGCCGAGGTGCTGATGGTGTGTATCGCTCCCCATGTCGGCAAGCGATGCACACCGAACCGTCGAGACGGTCTGGCGCATGGAGGCGCCGAAGCTGATCGCGGGGCTCGCGCGGCTGACCCGCGATGTCGGCCGCGCCGAGGAATTGGCGCAGGACGCGCTGGTCGCCGCGCTGAAGCAGTGGCCCGAAGAAGGCGTGCCGCGCAATCCGGCGGCCTGGCTGATGCAGGTCGCCAAGCACCGTGCGCTCGACGCCGCCCGCCACGAGATGATGGCCCGCCGCAAGCAGGAGGAGCTGGGCCACGACATCGAAAGCGACGGCGCGGCGATGCCCGATCTCGATGCGGCTCTTGACGACGAGGTCGGCGACGATCTGCTCCGGCTGATCTTCACCGCCTGCCATCCGGTGCTCTCGAAGGAGGCGCGGCTGGCGCTGACGCTGAGGCTTATCGGCGGGCTGACGACCGAGGAGATCGCGCGGGCCTTCCTGGTCCCGGAGCCGACGATGGCGCAGCGCATCGTGCGCGCCAAGAAGACACTGAGCGATGCCAAGATTCCCTATGAAGTGCCGGGCGGAGCCGAACTCGGAGAGCGGCTCGCCTCGGTGCTGGAGGTGGTCTACCTGATCTTCAACGAGGGCTATGCCGCGACCGCCGGTCAGGACTGGGTCCGGCCAGCGCTGTGCGAGGAGGCGCTCCGGCTCGGGCGCATCCTGGCGGCGCGCGCACCCCAGGAGCCGGAGGTGCATGGCCTGGTCGCGCTGATGGAACTGCAGGCGTCGCGATTGCGTGCGCGCGTCGGCCCGGCCGGCGAGCCGATCCTGCTGCTCGACCAGAACCGCGCGCGCTGGGACCGGCTCCTGATCGGTCGCGGACTCGCTGCGCTGGAACGGGCGCAGCGGCTCGCCGGAAATGTACCGGGGCCCTACCTGCTGCAGGCAGCACTGGCTGCCTGCCATGCCCGTGCTCGCACGCCCGAGGAGACCGACTGGAGCCGGATCGCGGCCCTCTACGGGGTGCTCGGGCGCGTCGCGCCGTCACCGATCGTCGAATTGAACCGGGCGGTGGCGGTCAGCATGGCGGAGGGGCCGGCTGCGGGGCTGGAGATTGTCGAGACGCTGGACGCCGAGCCGGCGCTGAAGCTCTACCATCTCCTGCCGAGTGTGCGCGGCGACCTGTTGTCAAAGCTCGGACGACATCGGGAAGCGGCCGAGGCGTTCGATCAGGCCGTCGCACTGACCGGCAACGTCAAGGAGCGGGTGCTGCTGGAAGAGCGCGCCGCGACGGCGCGGAGTGCCGCCGATTAGAGTGCGTTGATTTTACACGGAACCACGCCGTCATTCCGGGGCGGGCCGCAGGCCCGAGCCCGGAACCCATGAACACCACGGCCCAAAAATGGGCCGATCCGACGGGTGTTCTCGTCTAACTCCGTGTTCATGGGTTCCGGGCTCTTCGCTGACGCGAAGCCCCGGAATGACGGCGTGGTTCCGTCAAAACCCGGCAAGTTCTAGTGGCGCGTGCCGCTGGTGAAGGCGCCGCAGCGCACCTTTTCCGGCAGGGCCTCGGTGAAGACGGCGGTCGCCTCCTCGCCATAGGTCTCGACCAGCGTGCGCAGCGCGGCGAAAAGCGCGGCGTGGGCCATGGCGTCCGAATCGAGCCCGTCCTGCTGCCCTTCGGCGAAGGCGTCCTCGACATAGCCATAGGCGACGCGGCGGGCATCGCCGTGATCGTCGGCGAGATTCGGGTCGAGCATCGTGTCTTCGGGCTGGATTGGCATCGAAATTGGACTCTTCAGCCTTTATCTGATGCGAAACGCGCCGGTTGTGCCCCGGATCGCGACGGTTGGGCGATGCTCAAGTCATAGGCCGTGCCAGAGCGGCACGCTACCGCGGCGTTTAAGAAAGGTTAATGCGACCGGGAGAATTCCACCGAAGATCGCATTCGGGCCACAGCTGTTGCCTATCCGCCATAGCGGCCGGCGAGCGCACGCGACAGCGCCTCGCCTTCGCTCGCCAGGCGCGCGGAGGCTTCCTGGCTCGCCTCGGTACAGGAACGATGTGTCAGCGAATAGGCCCGGAAGCCACGGTTGAAGGCGGTGGTCAGGCGCTCGCGCCGCTGCGGCGTCCGGCCTTCGGCTTCGACGAGCGCGGTCATCCGGGCGCGCCAGTCCTGCGCCTCCTTGCCGCCGCAGAGCGTGCGCAGATAGGCGAGCGACCCCATGATCTCGGCCAGCTGAAGCAGCTGCGGCTCGTAGGGCGGGCCGGTCGGTTCGGGGGCGGGCTGCTCGGCGGGCTTGGAAGCCGGGGGCTTGGCCGCCGGTTGCGTGCGTTGCTGGGCATCCGTGGCCACGGGCGCCAGCATCAGCAGGGCGGCCAGAACGGCGAGGGCGGGCGCCGCGCGCCTCATGCCAAACCACTGGCCGCAAAGATGTCGTGCGCGCGGCGCAGCACATCGCCGAGCTCGCGGGTCGTGGCGAGGCCGCCGAGCTTGAGCGGATCGGCCCACATCACGGCGCCGGCTTCGGGTCCCGGCCGCGGCTCGCCGGAGAGCCATGCGCCGACGAAGGAGGCGACCACGAAATGATGCGTCACCTCGCCCTTCGCATCGCGGCCGAAGATCTCGACATGGCGGTTGAAGCCGAGGATGCGGGCGGTGACGCCAACCTCCTCCTCCAGCTCGCGCAGCGCGGCCTCCTCGAGCGTCTCGCCGGCCTCGACCTTGCCGCCGGGCAGGGACCAGAGCTGGTCGGCTGGCGGTTTGGTGCGGGTCGCCAGCAGCACCTTGCCGTCGCGGAAGACCGCGACAGAGGCTGCCAGAACCGGTCTTGCCGCCGCGCGGCCGGCGGCCGGGAAGCGGATGACCTGCCCGCCTTCGGCGGTCATGCTGCTGCGCCCTGCGTCAAACGTGCTGCCCGCCGTTGATGTGCAGTTCCGAGCCGGTGACGTAGCTCGAAGAGTCCGTGCAGAGGAAATAGATCGCCTTGGCGACCTCGTCGGTCTTGCCGAGCCGCTTCATCGGCAGGGTCGCGACGATCTTCTCGGTGCCCGGCGAGAGGATGGCGGTGTCGATCTCGCCCGGCGAGATCGAGTTCACGCGGATGCCGAGGGGTCCGAAATCGGCGGCCATCTCGCGGGTCAGGCTGGCGAGAGCGGCCTTGGAGGTAGCGTAGGCCGCGCCGGCGAAGGGGTGGACGCGCGAGCCGGCGATCGAGGTGACGTTGACGATGGCGCCCTTCGCCGTGGTCAGCTCGTCGAGCAGGCCGCGGGCGAGCATGATCGGCGCGAAGAAATTGACCTGGAAGACCTTGTGCCAGTCGTTGAAGGAGGTCGTTGCGGCGCCCAGGCGCTCGCCTTTCGGCCCCTTCGGCGAGATGCCGGCATTGTTGACGAGCGCGTTGAGCTTGCCGCCCTCGGCGGCCAAGCGCTTCTTGATCTCGGCGATGCCGCGCATCGTGTCCTCGGGGTCGCCGAGATCGATCTGGATGTGGTCGTCGGCGCCGGAGGGCCAGGGGCATTTCTCGGAAAAGGCCTGACGCGAGCAGGACAGGATGCGCCAGCCCGCCATGGCGAACTGCATCACCGTGGCATGGCCGATGCCGCGGCTCGCCCCGGTCAGCAGCATGACCGGGCGTTTGCCAGCCTCGGTCTTCGGAAAATCGAACGTCGGCATCGCCATAGAACTGGAGTCCTTAAGGGTAGAAGCGCGTCTTGGTCCACGGCTCGCCGGCCGTGCCGCGGCGGAAGACGACGCGATCGTGCAAGCGGAAGGCGCCGTCACGCCAGAACTCGATATAGACCGGGGTGATGCGAAAGCCACGCCAATAGGGCGGGCGCGGAATCTCGCCGAGGCCGAACTTCACCGTGTAGCTCGCCACCGCCTTCTCCAGCGCGAAACGGCTCTCCAGCGGGCGCGATTGCTGCGAAGCCCAGGCGCCGATGCGGCTGTCGCGCGGGCGCGACTGGAAATAGGCGTCGGATTCGGCGTCGGTGACGAGGGCGACCGTGCCACGGATGCGCACCTGCCGGCGCAGGCTCTTCCAGTGGAACAGCGCGGCGGCCTTGGGCTGGCCGAGCAGTTCCTGGCCCTTCTGGCTCTCGGTGTTGGTGTAGAAGACGAATCCGTCGGGTCCATGGCCCTTCAGCAGAACCATGCGGCTGTTGGGCAGGCCTTCGGCATCGACGGTGGAGAGCGCCATGCCGGTCGGGTCGTTCGGCTCGGATTTCGCCGCCTCGTCCAACCACTTCTGGAACAACGCGAAAGGCTCGTTTTCCTCGGTGAAGTCAC
The DNA here is from genome assembly GCF_056402015.1 of Allobosea sp. P4_C6. Taxonomy (NCBI): domain Bacteria; kingdom Pseudomonadati; phylum Pseudomonadota; class Alphaproteobacteria; order Hyphomicrobiales; family Alloboseaceae; genus Allobosea; species Allobosea sp. P4_C6. The sequence goes on along the minus strand of NZ_JBFUIF010000012.1, from coordinate 81,316 downwards.
CGCTCGTTAACGGTTGCACGTTCTAATCCTCGGTCAGTGGAGTGTGGGCGTTTGGGCGAGCGCGAAGTGATCCGGTTTCGGACGGCTGGTTTATATAGGGCAGGGGCCGAGGCGTTCCAAAGCCTTCCTGATTGCGCAGCCCCCATGCGCCCGCTGGTTGCCGCCATGGCGCTGGCGCTGCTCTCTGCCGGCTGCTCGGTGTCGTTCCCGATCCTCGGCCTGTCGAGCAAGAGCGAGGACGAGGTGGCGACGACGTCCGCCATCCTGCCCGCGCGAGGCGGCAACAGGCCTGCCGCATTGGCCAGCCTTTCGTCAGAGCTCGGGCCGGAAGACATGCGCCGCGCCGATGGCGCGATGGGCGTTGCGCTCGATCCGCAGGGCAATGGCGCCGCCGTCTCCTGGGACAATCCCCAGAACGGCATCAAGGGCTCCTTCGTGCCGGTCGGCGGGCCGTTCCTGCGCTCGGATGAGATCTGCCGCGCCTTCATCGCCAGCGTCCAGACGCAGACCCGGCCGGTCAAGCTGCAGGGAACGGCCTGCCGCCCCTCCGGCGGCGAATGGGCGGTGAAGGATGTCGGCCCCTGGAAGGACCTGGGCTGACCGCCCAGCTATCGCTTGCCTCGCCTTGACGGCGGGTGCAGAAGGGCGCTTGAAGGGTGTTGCGCTCGCGCCACACCATACCCAGATAGAGCGAAGCGGGTAGCTGGCGCGGTTGGCGCCGGCTGTCCGACTTTGCGTGGAAACGAGGTTTTGGATGCGCGATCCCTATCAGGTTCTGGGCGTCGCCCGCGGCGCGAGCGATGCGGAAATCAAGAAAGCCTTCCGCCGCCGCGCCAAGGAGCTGCACCCGGACCGCAATCGGGAGGATCCGAAGGCGCAGGACCGCTTCTCCGAGCTCAACACCGCCTATGAGATCGTCGGCGACGAGACTAAGCGCAAGCAGTTCGACCGCGGCGAGATCGACGCCGAGGGCAAGCCGAAATTCCAGGGTTTCGAGGGCATGGGCGCCGGCAGGGGCGGGCGCAGCGGCGGCTTCGAGTTCAATTTCGGCCAGGGCGGCGCGCCCTTCGGCCGGGGCAGTGCCGGCGGCAGCGGCGGCGATGCCGGCTTCGACGCGTCTGACATCTTCTCCTCGCTGTTTGGCGAGGCGAGCCGGCGCGCCCGCGGCAAGCCCGAGCCGCAGAAGCCACCGGAGCAGAGCTTCACGCTCGAGGTCACGCTGGTCCAGGCCGCGACTGGCGGGACGCGCCGAGTCAAGCTGCCCGGCGGGCGCGAGGTCGAGATCACGATTCCCGAAGGCGTCAGCGACGGCAAGGTGATGCGCCTGCGTGGGCTCGGCCAGACCGACCCGTTCTCCGGCGAGGCCGGCGACGTGATGATGACGATCAAGGTCAAGCCGGACCCGCGCTTCACGATCGACGGCAAGGACCTGCGCACTCGCGTCGCGGTGCCGCTCGCCAAGGCGGTTCTCGGCGGGCCGCTGCATGTGCCGACGCTGACGGGGGCGGTGGAGATGACCATCCCGCCGATGACGGGCAGCGCCAAGCAGTTCCGCCTGCGCGGCAAGGGGCTCAAGGGCGAGAAGGGCGCGGTCGGCGATCTGTTCGTCGCGATCGACATCGAGATGCCGGCCGAAGATGCGGAGCTGACGGCCCTGATGAAGGCGCGCGGCGACTAAGCCGGCGCGTTTTGGGTTTTGGCGCGAAACGGCGGACAAGTGCCGCCAATCGGGCCCGGATGCGCGAATCATCCGTGGAGGCCGGCATCAAAAGCGGTTCCCACTTCCCCGCGACTGTTCTAAGAGACCGTCCTTCATCGTTCAGTTCGCGGGTTTCCCATGCCTGATTCCAACGCCGTTTCGCCGACCGCCAATCTCCTCAAGGGCAAGCGCGGGCTCGTGATGGGCGTCGCGAACAATCGCTCCATCGCCTGGGGCATCGCCAAGGCGGCTGCCGATGCCGGCGCGGAACTCGCCTTCACCTATCAGGGCGATGCGCTGAAGAAGCGGGTCGAGCCGCTGGCGACGCAGCTCGGCGGCCATGTCGTCGGCCATTGCGACGTCACCGACGGAGCGACGATCGATGCGGTCTTCGCCGAGGTCGAGAAGCTCTGGGGCAAGCTCGATTTCGTCGTTCATTGCATCGCCTTTTCCGACAAGGACGAGCTGACCGGCCGCTATGTGGACACCAGCGAGGCGAACTTCTCCAAGTCCCTGTTGATCTCCTGCTATTCCTTCACAGCCATCACCCAGCGCGCCGAGAAGCTGATGACCGATGGCGGCTCGCTGCTGACGCTGACCTATTATGGCGCCGAGAAGTGGATGCCGCACTACAACGTCATGGGCATCGCCAAGGCCGCGCTCGAATCGAGCGTGCAGTACCTTGCAGCCGATCTCGGCCCCTCGAAGATCCGCGTCAACGCCATCTCGGCCGGGCCGATCAAGACGCTCGCCGCCTCCGGCATCGGCGATTTCCGCTATATCCTGCGCTGGAACGAGTACAACTCGCCGCTGCGCCGCACGGTCACGATCGAGGAGGTCGGGGAGACCGCGGTCTTCCTCGTTTCCGACATGTCGCGCGGCATCACCGGCGAAATCCTGCATGTCGACGCCGGCTACCATGTCGTCGGCATGAAGGTGCCGACCGCGCCGGACATCAGCCTCGAAAAGGGCGAGTGACGCCAGTTTTTGTTATAACATTGTTGTAACGGCGTTCGGTTGTGCGTATGTTGTTTTCCTCGTTGGAGGAGGCCATGCGCAGCGCCGTCAAGAAGTTCGGAAATTCCGCCGGCGTCGTCATCCCAAAACCCCTTCTGGCTGAAATCGGGGCGAAGGCAGGCGATGGTGTCGAGCTCACGGTGGAGCAGGGCCGCATCGTCATCCAGCGCGTGCAGGAGCAGGCCCGTGCAGGTTGGGCGCAAGATGCCCAAAGCCTCGCGGCGGTGGGCGACGACGCGTTGGCCTGGCCCGAATTCGGCAATGCGGACGATACCGAGTTGGCATGGTGAAGCGCGGCGAGATCTGGCTCGCGGCGCTGGACCCGACGATCGGCAGCGAGATCCAGAAGACGCGACCGTGCCTCATCATCTCGCCTGCCGAGATTCATGACCATCTTCGTACGGTCATCGTTGCGCCGATGACCTCGAAAAGCCGGGCGGCGGGCTTTCGCGTACCGATCTCGTTCCAGGGCATCGACGGGCTAGTCCTGCTCGAACAGAGCAGGGCGCTCGACAAGAAAAGACTGATCCGACGCCTGGGCGCGGCTCCACCATCCACTCTCAGCCGGGCCTTGGCTGTTCTGCGCGAACTCTACGAAGAGTAGCCGAGGTCGCTGGGCGAGTCAGGGCAGGGGTGTTGCAAGCAGCGCTCTCAACCGGTCCGTCGCGGCATCGTCGCGGCGGATCGTTTCGTCGGCGAGAGCCCCAAGCAGGCCGGCGACCGTCTCGCTTCCGATCACTCGTCGCGGCAGAACCTCCGCCAGCGGCGCCAGCACGAAGGCGCGCTCGGCGATGCGCGGATGGGGGATCTGCAGGCCGGGCTGGTCGATGAGTTCGTCGCCATAAGTCAGGATGTCGATGTCGAGGGTGCGCGGCCCCCAGCGCTCGCGGCGTTCGCGTCCGCCGGCCCGCTCCAGCTCCAGGCAGAGTGCGAGCAGCTCAGCGGGCGCGAGCGAGGTTTCGACGAGCGCTGCCATGTTGAGGAATTCGGGCTGGTCCGTCTTGCCCCAGGGCGCCGTGCGGTACACGGATGAGAGCCGCCCGAGCGTGACGGCGGAATGGCCGCGCAGGCTCCGCAGGGCGGAGGCGAAGGCTGCGACGGGATCTCCGAGATTGCCGCCGAAGGCGAGGGCGGCCTCAGTCCTCACGCCGGAAATCCAGCTTGATTCCGACCGAGCCGAGCGTCGCCGGGATCGGCGGGCCGGGCTTGCGCAGCGTGACCTCGACCCGGCCGACCGGCGGGAAGCGCTCGAGGATGGCGAAGGCCACGGCGCGCGCCGCCGCCTCGAGCAGATTGTAGCGGCGCGCCGTGAACGCCTCGATCGCGACGGCGACGACGTTGCCGTAGTCGACGGTGTCGGCGAGCTTGTCGCTGATCGCGGAGGCGCGGATGTCGACGGCCAGCAGGATGTCGAGCACGAAGCGCTGGCCCAGGCGCTCCTCCTCCGAGAAGAAGCCGTGATAGGCGTAGATATCGAGCTTTTCGATCAGGATGGAGCCGGTTTCGCTCACGGGACTACCTTCATGCTGTCCTCGATCGCGGCCCAGGTCTTGAGCGCATCGATATGGGGCGCGACGTCATGGGCGCGGATGATGGCGGCGCCGCGGCTCACGCCATAGAGATGGGCGGCGATGCTGGCGGCGAGCCGTTCGGCCGGAATCTCCCGGCCCGTGATGCGGCCGAGCGTCGATTTGCGCGAGGCGCCTAGCAGGATCGGGCAGCCGAGTTCGTTCAGCCGGTCGAGATGGCGGATCAGGTCGAGGTTCTGGCTGATGGTCTTGCCGAAGCCGATGCCGGGGTCGACGACGATCTGGCCGCGGGGCACGCCGGCCTGCGTCGCGATGGCGATCGAGCGATCGAGGAAGCGCCTGACGTCGTCGAAGATGTCGAGCGAGGCGTCGATCGTCTCCCGGTTGTGCATCAGGATGATCGGCGCGCCGGCGCGGGCGGCGACCTCGGCGATGCGCGGATCGCGCTGGGCGCCCCAGACATCGTTGACGATCGCGGCGCCGGCGGCGAGCGCGGCCTCGGCCACCTCGGCCTTGTAGCTGTCGATCGAGATCGGCGTGTCGGTCCGTGCCTTCAGCCCGGCGATCACCGGCAGCACGCGGGCCAGTTCCGTCGCGGCATCGACGGTGGCATGGCCGGGGCGGGTCGACTCGCCGCCGACATCGACGATCGCGGCGCCCTCGGCGGCCAGGCGCTCGCCATGGGCCACGGCAGCCTCGGTGCTCGCGAGCAGGCCGCCATCCGAGAAGGAATCGGGCGTGACGTTGACGATGCCCATGACGAGCGGCAGCGCATCGAGCGCCAGGCTGCGGCCATCGGGCAAGGTGAGGGCGAGGGGCATGCGGGTCCGCCAGTGACAGGGCAAGGGCGCTATACACACGCCGTGTGGATTGGGCCACAGAAAGCGGCCAATTGTCGCCATGGGCAGGAAGCATCGCTCCGGGCTTTGACGGTGCGGGTGCCAGCGTGCAGAAGCGCCACATGGTCCCGCTATCGCTTCCGCACCGGCTCATCCTCGTCCGCCATGGCGAGACCGACTGGAATCGGGAGGGCCGGCTGCAGGGCGGACAGGACATCCCGCTCAACGAACTCGGTCGCAGACAGGCTGCCGAGGCAGCCGGGCGCCTCAAGGCGCTGGAGCCGGCCTATGCCGGGCTCGACTATATCGGCTCGCCCATGCTGCGGGCGCGGGAGACGATGGACATCCTGCGGCACGAGCTCGCGCTGCCGGCAGGCGCCTACACGATCGACGACCGGCTGCGGGAACTGACCTTCGGCGAGTGGGAAGGCTTCACCTGGCGCGACATCCGCAAGGCCGAGCGCGAGCAGGCGCATCTGCGCGAGCGCGACAAATGGGGCTTCGTGCCGCCCGGCGGCGAAAGCTACCGCATGCTGGCCGAGCGGGTGCGGCCGGTGCTCGAAGGCTTGCAGCGCGAGACGGTGATCGTCAGCCATGGCGGGGTGGCGCGCGCTGTCCTGGCGCTGGTCGGCGCGGTGGCGCCGCGGGAGGCGTCCATGGTCGAGATCTGGCAGGGCAAGCTGCTCGTCGTGACCGGTAACAAGGCCGATTGGCTCTGATCCGCCCTGATCGGCCTCCGCAACCGCATGGCATTCATCACCGGTTCACGCGTGATTCCGCAGGAGTAATGTGCTAGCAAAACGTCGTGAAGCGGCGGCCCGCCCGGCCGGGGGGCTCACGCGGATGTCGCGGCGCGTTGCGACGATTCCGGTTTTCTTCATAGGGTGCGTGGTAGGGCACCGTGCTGCCGCAGGCTTGGTTTGCCGCGGCGACAGCGACGGGCCTTTCAGCGCAACGGGGCGCGATGAACGATATGACGAAGCTGTCGGCGGCGTCGGACGCGACCGGCGCTAATCCCCTTGCCATGATGGCGGGCGAGAAGCGCCCTGACCTGATCCGTGACGAGGTGCTGGCCGAAATCTTCGCGGCGACCGTCGCCGTTCGCCCTGATCATCCCGTCCTCGTCGATCGCGAGCGGCGCCTGGGCTATGCCGAAGTCTGGGCGGAAGCCGGGCGGCAGGCGCGCGGGCTGCAACTTGCTGGCGTCGGGCCCGGCGACATGGTCGGGCTGTGGATGCCGCGCGGCATCGACCTGCTCGTCGCGCAGATCGCGATCACGCGCGCAGGCGCGGCCTGGGTGCCCTTCGATGCGGAAGCGCCTGTCGAGCGCATCGCGACATGCCTGAACGATGCGGCGGCCAAGGGCATCGTCACCTGCGCCGGCTGGGCCGGTCGGGCGGAGGCGATCGAGCTGACCGTCTGGTCGCCCGAGGGGCTGGCCGCACATTCCGACGGGATTGAGCCTGCGGCACGGCCCGCCGGGCTGACCAAGGACCATCCGGCCTATCTGATCTACACCTCCGGCTCGACAGGCACGCCGAAGGCGATCGTCATCAGCCATCGCAACATCTGCCATTTCCTGCGCTCAGGTAACGCGCTCTACGGCATCGGGCCGGACGACGTCGTCTTCCAGGGCGCATCGGTCGCCTTCGACCTTTCGATGGAGGAGATCTGGACGCCCTATCTCGTCGGCGCGACGCTGTTCGTCGCCTCGCCGGAGATGATGGGCGATGCGGAGAAGCTGCCCGCCATCCTCGAGGAGGCCGGCGTCACCGTGATCGACACCGTGCCGACGCTGCTCGGCATCCTGCCTGCCGACGTGCCCTCGCTGAAGCTGATCCTGCTCGGCGGCGAGGCGCTGCCGCCGGCGATCGTGCAGAAATGGTCGAAGCCGGGCCGGCGCATCCTCAACACCTACGGGCCCACCGAGGCGACCGTCGTTGCGACCGCCGCGGAGGTCGTGCCCGGCGAGACCGTCACCATCGGCAAGCCGATCCCGAACTACACCGCCTATGTCGTCAGCGAGGAGCTGCGCCTCGTCCACCCGGGCGAGCAGGGCGAGTTGCTGATCGGCGGGCCGGGCGTCGCCAAGGGCTATCACGGCCGGCCGGAGCTGACGGCCGAAAAGTTCATCGCCAACCCCTTCGCCGGCCTGGCGGGAGAGGGCGACCCGGTGCTCTACCGCTCCGGCGATGCGGTCAGCCTCGATGACAACGGCAACATCGTCTTCCACGGCCGCATCGACGACCAGATCAAGATCCGCGGCTTCCGTGTCGAACTCGGCGAGATCGAATCCAAGCTCGCCGACGAGCCCGGCGTGGCGCAGGCCGCCGTCGTGCTGCGCACCGACGATGGCATCGAGCGGCTCGTCGCCTTTGTCGTGGCCGAGCCGGGCGTAGCCGTCGACGGGGGCGCGCTCCGCGCGGCACTGCGCGAAAAGCTGCCGCCCTATATGGTGCCGGCACATTTCGAGGCGGTCGGATCGCTGCCGCGCATGGTCTCCGGCAAGGTCGACCGCAAGATGCTCAAGGCGGCGCCGCTGACGGCGCCCAGCGCCGCTGGCGAGCAGGAGCCGCCGCGCAACGCCACCGAAGCCGCACTGCTCGACGCCGCCCGGCGCGTGCTCGGCGCTGCCTGCCTGCCGCTGGAGGCGGACTTCTTCGTCGATCTCGGCGGCCATTCGCTGCTGGCGGCGCGCTTCATCTCGATCGTGCGGGAAACGCCGGCCTATGCCGGCATCACGCTGCAGGACGTCTACGGCGCACGCACGTTGCGCGCGATGGCCGAACTGCTCGACGAGCGCGGTATCGCCGCGACCGAGGACCTGTCCTTCACGCCGCCGCCATTCCTGCGCCGCTTCTTCTGCGGGCTGGCCCAGGCTGTGGTGCTGCCGGTCGTCATCGGTCTCGCGACGGCGCAATGGCTCGGCGTCTTCGTCACCTACATGATCCTCTCCGGCGAGGATCTGCCGCTGCTCGGCCAGATCGGCGCGCTGCTCGGCGTCTACATCGCGATCATCCTGGTCACCGGCCTCATCGCCATCGCGCTGAAATGGGTCGTGCTCGGCCGGACCAAGCCCGGAATCTATCCGCTCTGGGGCGTCTACTACTTCCGCTGGTGGTTCGCGGCGCGCGTCGCCGGGCTCGTCCACATCAAATGGCTGCAGGGCACGCCGGTTATGCGCTTCTATTGGCGGCTGCTCGGCGCCAAGGTCGGGCGCGACGTCATCATCTCCGACTACGAGGCCGGCGCGATCGACCTGATCGAGATCGGCGAAGGCACGAGCTTCGGCTCCAAGACCACCTTCGCCAATGGCGAGGCGATCGGCGACAAGCTCGTCATCGGCCGCATCAAGATCGGTAAGGACGTCTCGGCCGGCGCGTCCGTGGTGCTCGGCCACGGCTCGGCGATCGGCGACCATGCCGAGATCGGCGACCTGACCGCGATCCCGCCCGGCGCCCGGGTCGGGGTAGGCGAGATCTGGGACGGCACGCCGGCGCGCAAGATCGGCACGGTCGATCTCGCCGCCCTGCCGCCGCAGGCGGAAGCTTCGCCCGCACGGCGCACGCTGATGACGGCCTTCCACATCCTGATGCTGATCGTGCTGCCGCCGGTCAGCCTGCTGCCGATCTTCCCGGCCTTCTGGCTGTTCGACAAGATCGACTACTGGATCGCCGGCTGGACCGAGATCAGCTATCTCTGGTTCCTGCCGATCCTGACCTGGCCGACGGCGATCGGGCTCATCGCCTTCACCGTGCTGCTGATGGCCGGGCTGCGCTGGGCGATCCTGCCGCGCGTCACCTCCGGCTCCTATTCGATCCATTCCGGCTTCTACGCGCGCAAATGGACGGTAGCGCTGGCGACGGAAGTAACGCTGGAGACGCTCTCCTCGCTCTTCGCGACCATCTACATGCGGGCCTGGTACCGGCTGATGGGCGCCAGCATCGGCAAGGGGGCGGAGATCTCGACCAATCTCTCCGGCCGCTACGACCTCACCGGCATCGGCGCCGGCAACTTCATCGCCGACGAGGTGGTCTTCGGCGACGAAGATATGCGCCGCGGCTATATGCGCCTCGATTCGACGCGCACCGGCGAGCAGGTCTTCATCGGCAACGATGCGGTGGTGCCGCCGGGCGCCGTCATTCCCGACCGCGTGCTGATCGGCATCAAGTCGAAACCCCCCGCCAATGACCGCATGCAGCCCGGCGACACCTGGTTCGGCTCGCCGCCGATCAAGCTGCCGACGCGGCAGAAGGTCGATCTCGGCGCGGACTGGACCTACAAGCCCTCCTTCGGCAAGCAGTTCGGGCGCGGCGTCTTCGAGGCGCTGCACACCTCCTTCCCGTCGATGCTGTTCATCACCTTCGGCACCATCGCCGTCGACATGGTGCTGCAGCAGAAAATCAACGAGGGCGACTGGCTCGGCCTCGTGCTGTCCTTCATGGGGGTCGCGGTCGCGATCGCCGTGGTGCAGGCGCTGATCTGCGCGGCCGTGAAATGGCTGATGATGGGCGCCTACAAGCCGGTGATGAAGCCGATGTGGTCGTGGTGGGCGATGCGCACCGAGGCCGTCGCCGTCATGTACTGGGGCCTCGGCGGCAAGGTGCTGTTCGATTATCTGCGCGGCACGCCGTTCCTGCCCTGGTTCCTGACGCTGTTCGGCGCGAAATACGGCAAGGGCGTCTGGCTCGACTCGACGGATATCACCGAATTCGACTGCATCAGGGTCGGCGATTTCTGCACGGTGAACGCCCATTCGGCGCTGCAGACGCATCTCTACGAGGACCGGGTGATGAAGGTCGGCAGGGTGAAGCTGGGCAAGGGCGTCTGCGTCGGCGCAGGCGCGACCGTGCTCTACGACACCCATGTCGGCGACTACGCCCAGATCGGCTTGCTCACGGTCATCATGAAGGGCGAGAACCTGCCGGCGCATACGCGCTGGGAGGGGGCGCCCGCGGTGCCGGCGAAGGCGCCGGCCGGGCATTGAGCACGCGGTTTGACCACCGGTCACCATGGGGACTAAGAGCCTGCGCAGGATTTCGCGCAGGCACCCATGTCGCATAACAGCTTCGGCCACCTCTTCCGCGTCACCACCTTCGGCGAGAGCCATGGCCCGGCCATCGGCTGCGTGGTCGATGGCTGCCCGCCGCTGATCCCGCTGACCGAGCCCGACATCCAGGGCGATCTCGACCGGCGCCGGCCGGGCCAGTCGCGCTTCACCACGCAGCGCCAGGAGCCGGACCAGGTTCGCATCGTCTCCGGCGTCTTCGCCCGCGAGAGCGACGGCGTTCAGGTGACGACGGGCACCTCGATCGGGCTCCTGATCGACAATGTCGACCAGCGCTCGAAGGACTATTCCGAGATCAAGGACAAATACCGGCCGGGCCATGCCGATTTCACCTATGATGTGAAATACGGCATCCGCGACTATCGCGGCGGCGGGCGCTCCTCAGCGCGCGAGACGGCGATGCGGGTCGCGGCGGGCGCCATCGCCCGCAAGGTCGTGCCCGGCATGGTCGTGCGCGGCGCGCTGGTCCAGATGGGGCCGCACAGGATCGATCGCGGCAACTGGGATTGGGACGAGGTCGGCCGCAATCCCTTCTTCTGCCCGGATGCCAAGGCTGCCGCCTTCTTCGAGGGCTATCTCGACGGTATCAGGAAGTCGGGCTCGTCGATCGGCGCGGTGCTGGAGATCGTCGCCGAGGGCGTGCCGGCCGGGCTTGGCGCCCCGATCTACGGCAAGCTCGATGCCGAGATCGCGGCGGCGCTGATGAGCATCAATGCGGTGAAGGGCGTCGAGATCGGCGAGGGCTTCGGTGCGGCGGAACTCTCCGGCGAGGAGAATGCCGACGAGATGCGCGCCGGCAATGACGGGCGCCCGCTCTTCCTCTCCAACCATGCCGGCGGCATCCTCGGCGGCATCTCGACGGGGCAGCCGATCGTGGCGCGCTTCGCGGTGAAGCCGACCTCCTCTATTCTGGCGACGCGCGCCACCGTGACCCGCACGGGCGGCGAGGCCGAGATGTTCACCAAGGGGCGGCACGACCCCTGCGTCGGCATCCGCGCGGTGCCGGTTGGCGAGGCGATGGTCGCCTGCGTGCTGGCGGACCAGTATCTGCGCCATCGCGGGCAGGTGGGCGTGGTGGAGACGCGCTGGCCGTTTCAGGAGTAGGCCGCGTCATTCTCGGGCCGCGAAGCGGATCCGAGAATCTCCGGCCGGAAGAGGCTCTGGTAAGGAGCCTTCTCGTCATGGGGGCAAGCCCGAGCATGACGGCTCGGGGCACCTTGCATTTCAGCAATACTGAAAATGCATCGTCTCTTCATTGCGGATGAAACGCTGCCGTATTAGCTTGGTCGCATGAAGCTCGACGCCTGGCTCCGACAGCATAAGATCGCGCGCAGCGCCTTTGCCAAGCAGGTCGGCTTGTCGCCGGCCAGCGTGACGGCGCTGTGCAACGACCAGACCGCCTGGATCTCCCGCGAAAGCGCCGAGCGCATCGCCGCCGCCACGAGCGGCTCCGTCACCCCCAATGATTTCCTCGGCCTGTCCGGGCCGCGCGAGGCTGCCATGTCCAACAATGTCGCAGAGACCATCGAAGCCTTCGCCCGCGGCGAGATCGTCATCGTCACCGATGACGACGACCGCGAGAACGAGGGCGATCTCATCGTCGCCGCCTCGCTCTGCACGCCGGAGAAGATGGCCTTCATCATCCGCAACACCTGCGGCATCGTCTGCGCGCCGCTGACCTCGGCCGAGGCGCGCCGTTTGCGGCTCGACCCGATGGTGTCGTCGAACGATGCCCCGCTCGGCACCGCCTTTACCATCACGGTCGACGTCAAGCACGGCTTGACCACCGGCATCTCGGCCGAGCAGCGCAACAACACGGTCCGCGCGCTCGCCAACGGCAATATGGGCGCGGCGGATTTCGTCCGGCCCGGCCATGTCTTCCCGCTGATCGCCAAGGATGGCGGCGTGCTGATGCGCTCCGGCCATACGGAGGCCGCCGTCGACCTGTGCAAGCTCGCCGACCTGCCGCCGGTCGGCGTGATCTGCGAACTCGCCAATGACGACGGCACCGTGATGAAGGGCGCGCAGATAGCCGCCTTCGCCGAGAAGCACGGGCTCAAGCAGATCACCGTCGCGGATCTCATCGCCTATCGCCAGTTGCGCGAGAAGCTGGTCGAGCGGGTGCATTCCTTCCCGGTCAAGACCGCGTTCGGCGAGATGACCGGCCATGTCTACATCACGCCCTTCGACGATACGCAGCACTTCGCCTTCGTCATGGGCAAGCTCGGGGATGGCGAGAAGGTGCCGGCGCGCCTGCACCGGGCCGATGTCGTCGCCGACGTGCTCGGCGGAGCCAGCTCGATCCAGTGCGTGCTCAAGCGCTTCCAGCAGGAGGGCAAGGGCGTCCTCGTCTATCTGCGCGACGGCAGCGCCGGCGTGCCGATCAAGAGCGTCGAGGATGAAGGCGCCGACGCCCTGCGCAGCCAGCAATGGCGCGAGGTCGGGCTCGGCGCGCAGATCCTGCGCGATCTCGGCGTCAGCTCGATCGTGAACCTCGCATCCTCGCCGCGCTCCTTCGTGGGCCTGAGCGGCTTCGGCATCGAGATCGCCGGGACTTCGCCGCTGGAGTAGGCGGCGCGCAGCCAACAGGCCGTCATGCTCGGGCCTGACCCGAGCATCTCGTGACGAGAAGGCTCCTGTACCGGCGCAGCTTGCGGCGAGAGATTCTCGGGTCCGCTGCGCGGCCCGAGAATGACGGCTGGGTCTGATCCCTTGGGGGCACGCCGTCAGCTGCCCATCAGCGCCGCGACATGGGCGGCGGTGGAGGTTGCCAGCGCATCGAGATCGTAGCCGCCTTCCAGCACCGAGACGATGCGGCCGCCAGCGTGCCTGTCGGCCAGCTCCATCAGCTTCTGCGTCGCCCAGGCGAAGTCGGCCTCGCGCAGGTTGAGGCTGGCGAGCGGATCGCGCCAATGCGCATCGAAACCGGCGGAGATCACGACGAGATCGGGGCGGAAGGCATCGAGGCGCGGCAGGATCGCGACCTCGAAAGCCTCGCGGAACTCGTCGGAGCCTTCGCCGGGACGCAGGGGCACATTGACGATCGTGCCATGTGTGCCGCGCTCCGAGGCGGCGCCGGTGCCGGGGTAGAGCGGCATCTCGTGCGACGATGCGTAGAGCACGCTGGCATCGTCCCAGAAGATGTCCTGCGTGCCGTTGCCGTGATGCACGTCCCAGTCGACGATGGCGACACGCTCGGCGCCGTGCGCCTTCTGCGCGTGGCGGGCAGCGACGGCGGCGTGGTTGAAGAAGCAGAAGCCCATGGCGCGGTCGCGCTCGGCATGGTGGCCGGGCGGGCGCATCGCGACGAAGGCATTGCGCGCCTTGCCGGCCATGACCTCGTCCACGGCCAGCACCGCGCCGCCGACGGCGCGCAGCGCAGCCTCGATCGTGCCGGGCGACATGAAGGTGTCGCCATCGACCTGGACGAAGCCTGAGGCCGGGCTCGAATCGATCAGCGCCTGCGCGTGGTCGGCGGGGTGGCAGAGCGCCACCTGATCGAGCGTGCCCAGCGGCGCCTCGATCCGAATCAGCGAGGCGAAGCGTTCCGCCTCCAGCGCCTGGTCGACGGCTTTCAGGCGCTCGGCGCTTTCGGGGTGGCCGGGCGGCATGACGTGGTCGAGGCCCGCCGGGTGCGTGATAAGAAGCGTGGTCAAGCGCGATTATCCGAGAGAACAGGGCTTGAGCAGCGGGAAGCGTGGCTGCTTTGCCACGCCGAGGCGCCATCCGGGAGTCACAAAGGGAACTAGATTGCACCTTGCCGGTTTGGGGCCTAGTGCTTCGCCAGACCAACGCCCTTCGGGCAAGTCTCGGGCGATACGAAGCGTTAACGTTCGATTCATCATAAAGGCTGCCTGCGGGTCGCTCTGGTGGAAGCTATGAAGAAAACCGTTTTCGTTGCCTTGGCGCTGTCGGCCCTCCTTGGCGCCTGCCAGTACAAGAGCGTAGCTGCGCCTGAGCTGTCAGCCCGGGACGCGGAATATATCGCGCTCGTCCCCAAATTCGACACCTACCTTCCCTATCTCCCGTATGAGATCGCCGATCCCACCGGTCAGCCGCCCGGCACGATCTATGTCGATACGAAGGAGAAGTTCCTCTACCTCGTGCTGCCGAACAAGAAGGCGATCCGCTACGGCGTCGCGACCGGCGAAGAGGCCTATGGCTGGACCGGCGAGGCCGTGGTGCAGCGCAAGGCCGAATGGCCGCGCTGGACGCCCCCGGCCGAGATGATCAAGCGCTGGCCGCATCTGAAGCCGGTCGCTGGCGGCCTGGCTGGCGGCCCCGACAACCCGCTCGGCGCACGGGCGCTCTATCTCTACCAGAACGGACAGGACACGCTCTATCGCATTCACGGCACCAACGAGCCGGAGACGATCGGCCGCTCGGCTTCGTCCGGCTGCATCCGGATGCGCAACATCGACGTGATCGATCTCTTCAACCGCGTGCCGGCGGGCGCGAAGGTCGTCGTCGTCTGACGTTTCAGGCCGGTTTTAGTGTTTCAGCGGGCGGCCTCGGGCCGCCCGTTTTCGTTTGCGAGTACCGCTCGTTCGGACGACGGACAAAAAAAGGCCGGTGGGAGCAAACTCCGCACCGGCCAGTCGTTTGGGTCTCGAAGGGGAGGTTTCAGTCGGCGAAACCGTGGCGAAGCACACCGGGCAAATCGGCCTTGCGTGTCTCGCCGTGCTTCCTCAACGCGCCCGACATCTGTCTGGTTCCCGCAGCGACCGCCTGAATCGCGATCGGGCGGAATTGGGAAGCGTAGGTCTCGCGTGCCTTGGCATCGTGAAAACCCCTGCGATCCTGCATCTTGGGACGGGCGTCGTGTTGAAGCATGGCTCCTGACTTTCTGATGACCTCGTGCCGGGAGCTCTCGCTCCCGACCCCTGCAACCTGACCGCCGATCAGGTCGGGGCCGGGGCGCGTCTGTGATTTGTTCATGGCGATCTGTGGCCCGCGGCAGCTTCGGCCACATTGATGAACAAAAGAAAAAGGGCCGGGCGATCGCCGCCCGGCCCTTCGTATCCCTCGTGCGTCCGGCCCTCAGGCGGCGAACAGGCCTTCCGCCTTGGCCCAGTTCAGCGTCTTGTCGAGCGCGCGCTCGCAGCGGTCGAACATCTCGTTGATCTCGGCCTCGCTGATGACCAGCGGCGGGCAGAAGGCGAGACGGTCACCCATGGCGCGGGTGATGAGGCCCTCTTCCAGCGCGTAGGTCACGGCCTTGGCGCCGACGCCCTTCTTGGTCTCGAAGGAGGCCTTGGTCTGCTTGTCCTTGACCAGCTCGGCGCCGCCGATCAGGCCGACACCGCGGGCTTCGCCGACGAGCGGATGCTCGGCGAGCTTGTCGAGGCGCCGGATGAAGGCCGGCGAAACCTTGTTGACGTGATCGACGATCTTCTCGCGCTGATAGATCTCCAGCGTCTTCACCGCGATGGCGCAGCCGACGGGGTGGCCGGCATAGGTGTTGCCATGGCCGAAGGTGCCGATCTTGCGGCTCTGGTCGACCAGGACCTCATAGACCTTCTCGTTCATCATGACGGCGCTGAGCGGGAAATAGGCGGAGGTGATCTGCTTGGCGAGCGAGATCGTGTCGGCGTTCATGCCGTAGGTCTCGGTGCCGAACATCTTGCCGGTGCGGCCGAAGCCGGTGATGACCTCGTCCGAGATGAAGAGGATGTCGTACTTGGCGAGGACGGCGTTGACCTTCTCGAAATAACCGGCCGGCGGGGTGATCGCGCCACCGGCGCCCATCACTGGCTCGGCGATGAAGGCGGCGACCGTGTCCGGCCCCTCGTGCAGGATCATTTCCTCGAGTTCGGCTGCAAGGCGCGTCGAATAGTCCTGCTCGCTCTCGCCGGGCTCGGCGAAGCGGTAATGGTGCGGACAGGAGGTGTGGAGGATGCCGGGCAGCGGCAGGTCGAAGTCGATATGGTTGTTGGGCAGGCCGGTCAGCGACGCCGAGGCGACGGTGACGCCGTGATAGCCTTTCAGCCGGGAGATGATCTTCTTCTTCTGCGGCCGGCCGAGCGCATTGTTCATGTACCAGACGATCTTGACCTGGGTGTCGTTGGCGTCCGAGCCGGAGGCGCCGTAGAACACCTTCGAAATCGGAACCGGCGCGATCTCCTTCAGCTTCTCGGCGAGCTCGATCGCCGGGTCATGGCTGCGCCCGCCGAAGATGTGGGTGAAGGGCAGCTTCTTCATCTGCTCGTAGGCGGTCTCGATCAGCTCTTGGTTGGAGTAGCCGAGCGCGGTGCACCAGAGCCCCGCCATGCCCTCGATATATTCCTTGCCGGCTGAATCGTAGACGAAGATGCCCTTGCCGCTTTCCAGCACCAGCGGCCCGTTCTGCCGGTGGGCGGCAAGGTTCGTATAGGGATGGACGAGCGTCTCGATATCCCTGACGGCGACATTCGACAGCATGATGGGCTCCCGGCCTGTTAAAAATTCTTGCCACCATAAGCCGAACTGACCGCAAATGTTGAGCGATTTTGGCGCAGGGGACGCCATACTCTGCTGCAAGGCGGCCGATGGCGCAAAGCCGCGCACTTGTCAGGCTTGGCACAGGTGGGCAATCTTCCAATCTGGAATCGTTCCGGACTGGCCAAGGCTGATGCTCGACCCGTCATTTTCGACAAACCGGCCGGCGCCCGGCCGCAGCTGCGGCAGCTGCGCGCTGTGCTGCAAGGTCTACGATGGCCCGGCCGTGCCGATGACGGCCGGCACCTGGTGCCGGAATTGCCAGCCCGGGCGCGGCTGCCGCATCTACGACACCCGCCCGCAGCAGTGCCGCGACTTCCATTGCCTCTGGATCAGCCAGGATTTCCTCGGCCCGGAGTGGAAGCCGGAGCGCAGCCGCTTCGTCCTGACCATGGATGGCGCGAGCCGGCTGCTCTATGCGCAGGTCGACCCCGGCGCGGCACAGGCCTGGCGCAAGGAGCCCTATCTCTCGCAGTTCAGACGCTGGGCGGCCGCCGGCAGCCGGCCGGTGATCGTCTTCGTCGGCAAGACCGCGACCGCGGTGACGGCGAGCGGCGAGACTGTTCTCGGGCAGCTCGCGGCGGATGAGCGCATCGTCCTGCGCGATCTGCCGGGCGGACGCCAGACCGTCGAGAAGGTCAGGGCGACGAACTGAGCGGCGGCACGGCGAAACCGCTCCCGGCGCGTTCCAGCATGGCGCCGACCGCGATGGCCGTCCGGTCTTCCCCGAAAGGCGCGATGATCTGCACGCCGAGCGGCAAGCCCTCGCGCGACAGCATGACCGGCGCCGACAGGGCCGGCAGGTCCGAGCCGGTCGCGAGCGCGGCCCAGTGCAGGAAATCGAGATAGGGGCGCGGCTCGCCGTTCACGAGGAGCCGGCGGGCGTGGATATCGGGCGTGTGGTCGTGCGGGATCGCCGCGACCGGCGCCGGCGGGCAGAGCACGACGTCGTAGCGCCCGAAGAAACGTGCCCATTGCCGCTTCTGGGCCAAGCGGCGATGCGCGATCTGCTGATAGAGGCCGGGCGTCATCCGCGCGCCGCGCGCCTGCAACGCCTGGTGCGACAGGTCGTTCGGGCTGAAGCGCGAGGCCTGCGCCTGGATGCGGGCGCGCACCTTGGGCGGCAGGCCATAGGCGACGACGGCATGGTTCAGCAGAGCATAGACCTCGAAGGCATCGGCGAAGCTGACGGAAGGGCGGGCGGTCTCGTCGACGATGGCGCCGGCCTCGGCGAGACGACGCGCAGCCTCGCGCACGACGGCCGACACCTGGCTGTCGACGGGGGCGAAGGGATCGTCGGCCCAGAGCGCGACGCGCAGGCCCTTCGCGTCGATGAAGCGCGGCTCCGGCAAAGGCGCAGAGGCGTGCGCTACATCGCGCGGACCGGCGATGACCGGCAGGATCAGGTCGAGATCCTCGGCGGCGCGGGTGATCGGACCGGCGACCATCAGGTCGGCATTGCGCGGTGTGCGCCGTTCCGGCGGCGGCGGGATCGCCCCCCAGGTCGAGACCAGCCCCCAGCTCGTCTTGAGGCCGAAGACGCCGCAGGCATGGGCCGGCCAACGGATCGAGCTACCGAGATCGGAGCCGAGCTCGAAGGCGCTCATGCCGGTCGCGACGGCCACGGCCGCTCCGCCCGATGAGCCGCCCGGCGAGCGCGCCTCGTCCCAGGGATTGTTGGTCACGCCATGGGCCGGGTTGTAGCTCTGGAAGTCGCCCGAGAACACGGGGACGTTGGTCTTGCCGATGATGACCGCGCCTGCCGCACGCAGCCGCGCCACGGCTGCGGCATCCTCGGCCGGCACGCGCTCGCGATAGGCCGGCAGGCCGCCGGAGGAGGGCAGGCCGGCGACGTCGAAGGCATCCTTGATCGTGATCGGCAGGCCCTCGAGCGGGCGGGCCGTGCCCGCGGCGATCCGCGCATCGCTGGCGAGGGCAATGGCGCGGGCGGCGTCGCGATCCTGCGCGACGATGGCGTTGAGGCGCGGGTTCAGCGAGTCGATGCGGGCGAAGGTCGCTTCCAGAAGCTCGGTGGCGCTGAAGCGGCGGGCGAGCAGCGCCGCGCGCAAGACCGTGGCGGAGGCGGTGAGATCGATGCCGGCAGCCATCGTGCCGTCACTCGGCATCGACGGCGCGGGCAAGATCGCGCCAGAGCAGCACGAGGCGATCGAGCTCGGCGAGATCGTCCGATCCGAGCTTGCCTAGCGTGCTGGCGACGAAATCGCGCTGGGCGGCGATGCCGGCCTCGGCCAGCCGGCGGCCTTCCGGCGTCAGGTGCATGGCGTAGGAGCGCCGGTCGCCCGCAATGGCGCGGCGCTCGACGAGCCCGGCCTGCACGAGGCGGTCGACCAGCCCGGAGACGTTGCCCTTGGTGACATAGAGCCGCTCGGCCAGCTCGCTCTGACTGATGCCTTCCTGCTCGGTCAGCGTCGAAAGCAGGTCGAATTGCGGGACCGAGAGGCCGAGCGTGCGGATGCGCGCCGTCATCTGAATGAGCATGCGCTGGTGCAATCGCATGAAGCGGAACCAGACGCGATCAGGCTCCGTCGCCGCGTGTGGCACGGTCTTCGGTGCGGTCATCGCGCGTTCCCCCTCTTGAACGATCAGACCTAAACCATCTCGCGCGCACAGGCGAGCCTTCGATGGTGCAGCTTTCCTTTCGCGGAAGCTCGTCGCTATCCTCCGGGAAAGACAAGACTCCGGGAGAAACGCGCATGCTCGGCCTGATGCAGGACTGGCCCCTTCTGCTCCATCGGATCATCGATCATGCCGCCATCCAGCACGGCACGCGCGAGGTCGTCAGCCGGGCCGTCGAGGATAGCAGCCTGCGCCGTCGCAGCTATGCCGAGATCAGGAGCCGGGCGCTCAAGGTCGCCAAGCGACTGAAGCGAGAGGGTGTCGCGCTCGGCGACCGGGTGGCGACGCTGGCCTGGAACACGGACCGCCATCTCGAGCTCTGGTATGGCATCAGCGGCATCGGCGCGATCACGCACACGGTCAATCCGCGGCTGTTCCCGGAGCAGATCGCCTGGATCGTCGATCATGCCGAGGACAGGCTGATGTTCCTCGACCTGACCTTCGTGCCGCTGATCGAGCAGCTGCAGGAGAAGCTCCCGAGCATCGAGCGCTATGTCGTGCTGACCGATGCCGCGCATATGCCGCAGACGAGCCTCAAGGGTGCCGTCGCCTATGAGGACTGGCTGGCCGAGGCCGACGACGATTTCGCCTGGGCCCGTCTCGACGAGAATACGGCGGCGGGGCTTTGCTACACCTCCGGCACGACCGGAGGGCCGAAGGGCGTGCTCTACTCGCATCGCTCGAACGTGCTGCATGCGCTGGCCTGCGCTGCGCCGGACTATATGGGGCTGTCCTCGCGCGACACGGTGATGCCGGTCGTGCCGCTGTTCCACGCCAATAGCTGGTCGCTCGCCTATTCGGCGCCGATGACGGGCGCCAAGCTGGTGATGCCCGGCGCGAAGCTCGATGGCGCGTCGCTGCACGAATTGCTCGAAGGCGAGGGCGTCACCATGACGGCGGCGGTGCCGACGGTCTGGCTCGGCCTGCTGCAGCAACTGGAGGCGACCGGCGGCAGGCTCTCGACGCTGCAACGCGTCGTGATCGGCGGCTCGGCCTGCCCGCGCGCGATGACCGAAGCCTTCGAGCGCAAATACGGCGTCACCGTCGCGCATGCCTGGGGCATGACCGAGATGAGCCCGCTCGGTTCCTTCTGCTCGATGAAGCCGGTCTATGGTGGCCTCGAAGGCGAGGCGCTCTACGACCTCAAGGTCAAACAGGGCCACCCGCCCTTCACGGTGGAATTCCGGCTCACGGATGACGAGGGCCGGGACCTGCCCTGGGATGGACGGACCTTCGGCCGCCTCAAGGTGCGCGGGCCGGCGGTGGCCGGTGCCTATTACCGGCGCGCGGACGAGGACATCCTCGACGAACACGGCTTCTTCGATACCGGCGACGTCGCCACCATCGACCCCGCCGGCTACATGCAGGTCACCGATCGTTCGAAGGACGTGATCAAGTCCGGCGGGGAGTGGATCTCCTCGATCGATCTGGAAAATCTCGCGGTCGGCCATCCCGACGTGGCGGAAGCGGCAGTGATCGGCGTTGCCCATCCGAAATGGGACGAGCGGCCATTGCTCGTCATCGTGCCGAAACCCGGCCGCACGCCCGGCAAGGACGAGATGCTCGCCTTCATGGCCGGCAAGATCGCGAAATGGTGGCTGCCTGATGATGTCGTGCTGGTCGAGGCCATCCCGCACACGGCGACCGGCAAGATCCAGAAGACGGCGCTGCGCGAGATGTTCAAGGATTATCGGCTGCCGGGGTGACATCCGGGCAGGGGCCGTTCTCAAAGTCTCCAGAAGAGCCACGTCATCCCGGACGCAGCGAAGCGGAGATCCGGGATCCATCGCAGAGCGCGGTGCTTCTCGATGGATCCCGGGGCAAGCCCGGGATGACGGCAAAGGGATTCGACGTTGCCAGCTGGCGCCAAAACGCAAACGGCGCCCTTTCGGGGCGCCGTTCGTGTGTCTTGGTCGAGCGCGAGTGCGGAGGCTGTCCGTCTCAGAACTCTTCCCATCCGGCATCCTGGGCGCGTCCATTGGCGACCTTGCGCGGGGCGGGGGTGGCCTTGGACTGGGCGAAGGCGGCTTCGGCGAGCTGGCGCAGGCGCTCGGGCTCGGCGCCGGCCGGAGCCCGGGCGGATGCCGCCGCGGACGCTGCCGCAACCGCGACCGGCCGGGCCGGGGCGCGCGCCGGCGCCACGGTTTTCAGGGTGCGCGCCGCGGAGGAGGCGGCCATGACCGGCTGGGGATAGCCGCTCTGGCCGACCGCCTCGCGGCCGGTGCGGAAGGCCGCGACCAGCTCGTTGAGCTGGCCGATCCGGCCGGTCAGCGCATTGGCGGAGGCCGCGCTCTGCTCGGCCAGCGCCGCGTTCTGCTGGGTCATCTCGTCGAGATGGGCGACGGCCTGGCTCATCTCGTCGATGCCGTTGGCCTGCTCGCCCGAAGCGGCCGAGATGTCGGCGATGGTGGCCGCCACCTTCTGCGAGGCGGCGAGGATGCGCGCGAGCTGGTCGCCGGCCTGGCGCACCAGCTTCACGCCCTCGCCGACCTCGGTGTTCGAGGAGGAGATCAGCCCGGAGATGTCCTTGGCCGCCTCGCCCGAGCGCTGCGCCAGRGTGCGCACCTCGGARGCGACGACGGCGAAGCCCTTGCCGGCCTCGCCGGCGCGGGCCGCCTCGACCGCGGCGTTCAGCGCCAGCAGATTGGTCTGGAAGGCGATGTCGTCGATCACCCGGATGATGTCGGAGATCTTCTGCGAGGCGCTCTCGATGCGGGCCATGGCATCGACCGCCTGGCCGGCGATGGCGCCGCCGGACTGGGCGGCCTGCATGGCCTCGTCGGCGATGCGGGCGGCATCCTTCGAGGCCTGGGCCGARGCCTTGACCGAGGCTGCGAGCTCCTCGGTGGTGGCGGCGGTCTGCTCGAGCGAGCTCGCCTGCTCCTCGGTGCGCTTGGAGAGGTCGTCGGCGCCCATGTTGATCTCGCGCGCCGCGAGCCCGACATCGGCCGAGGTGGCCTGGATCGTCGCGACCGTGGCCGAGAGCCGGTCCACCGTCTCGTTGATCGCGCCCTTGAGATCGGCGAAGCGGCCGCGATAGGCGGTCTCGACCCGGTTGGTCAGATCCCCGCCCGCAATCGCCGACAAAGCCTGCGCAAACTCCGTCGTCGCAGAATCAACAACTATGTTGATCTCGTTGATGCCGGCCACCAGCCGCTTCATCTGCTCGTCTGCATCCTCGATCTGCAGCCGGGCCGAGAAGTCGCCGGCCGCTGCGGCGGCCACGACCTCGCCGACATCCGACACCACGGCCTCCATCGACTGGGCACGCGCCAGACTGGCCGCGGCTGCGGCGCGCTCCTGTTCCTGCAGCAAGGCGACCTGCTCGGTGCTCTGGCGCAGCACCGAGACGGCGCGCGCCATCGCACCGATTTCGTCCGGACGGTCGGCATGAGGGACGTCGACGCGGGTATCGCCGGCGGTCAGCTTCTCCATGACCTTGCTGAGGTCGAGGATCGGGCGCGTGATCGAGCGCTGGGCGAAGATGAGGGCGACGCCGACGGAGACCAGCAGGGTCGCCAGCAGGACGATGGGCAGGACCCACTGCACCTGGCGGGTAAAGGCGGTCGCCTCGTCGCCGACGAGGATGCCGGCTTTCTCGGTGGCCTGGCTGAAGGTGATGAGCACGTCGTTCAGCGCCTTGCGATTGGCGCGGTTCTGATCGTTGTTGCCCTGGGCGTTGGCGGCCTCGGGCGAGACGGCGCGTGCGAGGCGAACGGTTTCGCTGCGGAAGGTGATGAAGTCCTCGACCGCCTTGCCGATCTGCCCGACGGTTTCGCGCTGCTCGGCCGGCGCGATCTTCTGGAGATCGGCGACGAGCTTGCGCAGTGTCGGGAAGCGATCCTCGACGCCCTTGGCGAAAGGCTCGGCCTCCTGGGGGGTCTTCGACATGTAGATTCCGCGCGCATCCATGACCACGGCCGTGACCACGCCGTTGATCCGCTGCGTCAGGAGCGCGACATTGGCCTGGATCTCGGAGCGCGTGTTCAGATCATCGGCCCTGTGCAGGCCGTAGAGACTGATGATCGCAGACAGAATGGCCCCGCCGGCGACGATGGCGAGCATGGCGAGAATCTTCAGGCGAATGGATTTCATGATAACGGTCCCAGGACAGCCTCCTGACCGGGGAAGCCGTTTCAACAAACCGACCATTCGTCATTAAGGCTAAAAAACTGCTTAAAAATTTTTGCGCCGGGTGACGTAGAATTCTGGGACGACCCTTCGGCAACAGCCAAGAGAATCGTTCACAGCTAAACATTGAATAACGCAGTCGCCGGTGCAGCTTCCATGGAAGTATTCTGTTCGTCTTGAAGAGCACAGCATAAGCCTGACGATCGAGGCCATGTCCGCATAGCCATCGGTCGCTCGATCGTGATCGAGGGCGATGTCGCGCGGCTTCCCTCTTGATAGAGCGGCCTCGCCTGAACATGTTGGCGTCTTCCGCAGTCCAGCTTTCCGGTTCCTGATCCTCATGTCCGAACACAGCAATACCCCCGTGATGCACGCCACCACCATCCTGATGGTGCGCAAGGGCGGGCGTGTCGTCATCGGCGGCGACGGACAGGTCTCGCTCGGCCAGACGATCATGAAGGGCAATGCCAGGAAGGTCCGCCGCCTCGCCAAGGGCGCCGTGATCGCGGGCTTTGCCGGCGCGACTGCCGATGCCTTCACCCTGTTCGAGCGTCTGGAAAGCAAGCTCGAGCAATACCCGACGCAATTGCTGCGGGCCTGCGTCGAGCTCGCCAAGGATTGGCGGACCGATCGCTATCTGCGCCGGCTGGAGGCGATGCTGCTCGTCGCCGACAAGGAGGTCTCGCTGCTGATCTCCGGCACGGGCGACGTGCTGGAGCCGGAGGCGAGCGAGCACGGCGCGGTGATGGCGATCGGCTCCGGTGGTAACTACGCACTCTCCGCGGCGCGCGCCTTGATCGATATCGAGCCTGATGCGGAGGCGATCGTCCGCAAGGCGATGAAGATCGCGGGCGACATCTGCGTCTACACCAACCACAGCCTCGTCATAGAGACGTTGGAGTCCGCATGATCGCTCAGGAGGATATCCAGGAGGCTGTTACCCAAGGGATCATCGACCAGGCCCAGGCTGTGCGGATCGTGCATTTGGCGCGGTTGCGGCAGGTTGCGCAACCTGCCGTCGAGGCGGAGAGCGTCGATCCTGATGACGAGCATTTCCGGCTGATCGGCGGCTTCAACGACGTCTTCGTCGGCATCGGCGTAGCGCTGCTGGCCGGCGCGTTGATCGGTCTTTCGCGTGTGCTCGGCTTCGGCAATGCTTTCGCGTTGACAGCGGCGCTCGCAGCCTGGGGGCTGAGCGAGATTTTTGCACGGCGGATGAGGCTTGCGCTTCCATCGATCCTGCTTGCGGTGATGTTCGCCGGCTCTGCGGGAGTATTCGCCAGTATCCTCGGAGGACCGCAAAGCTTCAGTTCGGGGTCCTTTCGCGCCGAGAGCAGCTACTCGACTTTTGCCTTCGCAGGCTTCGGTCTGGCGGCCGCTCTGCATTACTGGCGCTTCCGGGTCTCGATCGATCCCGCCCTGGCTGCCATCGGCGCGCTTGGAGCCATAGTCGCCGCCCTGTTCATACTCGCGCCAGACTTCATGCACAGCTTTGCCAATGCTATTTTTGTTGCGGGGGGGCTGACGATCTTCGCGGTTGCGCTGAAGCTTGACATGGCCGATCCCAACCGGCGCACGCGGCATTCGGACGCCGCCCTCTGGCTTCATTTGTTGGCGGCCGGCCTGATCGTCCATCCGATTTTCCGGGCCATCGCCTTCACGGGGCGGTTAGGTTCTGCCGAAGCGGCCCTGATCCTTTGCCTGTTCGTCATTCTCGGCATCGTTGCGCTGGTAATCGACCGGCGTGCACTGCTGGTCTCGGGGCTGAGCTATGCCGGCATCGCGCTCGGTTATCTGATCACGCGCAATGTCTCTGACAGTCTGGGCCTGCCGCTCGCCTTGCTTGGACTTGCGGTCCTCGTGCTCGCGCTATCTGCGGGTTGGCGGCGCCTGCGCGGCACGATTTTGCCCCACCTACCGCTCGGCAGCCTGCGCGAGAGGTTGCCGCCGGTCGCGCTACCGCAATGATCATGCAGTTTCACCCGGATAGTCCAGCCCAATGACCAGCTTTTCTCCCCGCGAGATCGTCTCCGAGCTCGATCGCTTCATCGTCGGCCAGAGGGATGCCAAGCGCGCCGTCGCCATCGCGCTGCGCAATCGCTGGCGCCGCCAGCAGCTCGAAGGGCCGCTGCGTGAGGAGGTTTCGCCGAAGAACATCCTGATGATCGGGCCGACCGGCTGCGGCAAGACCGAGATCGCCCGCCGCCTCGCCAAGCTCGCCAACGCGCCCTTCCTCAAGGTCGAGGCCACCAAGTTCACCGAGGTCGGCTATGTCGGCCGCGACGTCGAATCGATCGTGCGCGACCTCGTCGAGATCGCGATCGCGCTGGTGCGAGAGAGCCGGCGCAAGGACGTGCAGGCAAAAGCCCATGTCGCGGCCGAGGAACGCGTGCTCGATGCGCTGGTGGGGGCCAATTCCAGCCAGGCGACGCGCGATTCCTTCCGCCGCAAGCTGCGCGCCAACGAACTCGACGAAAAGGAGATCGAGGTCGAGGTGGCGGCAGGCAGTGGCTCTGCCACGCCGATGTTCGAATTGCCGGGGATGCCGGGCGCCTCGATCGGCGCGATCAATCTCGGCGACATGTTCGGCAAGGCCTTTGGCCAGAAGGGCAAGCCGAAGCGCATGCAGGTCAAGGACGCCTACCAGCCGCTGCTGGCCGAGGAGAGCGACAAGCTGATCGACCAGGAGGCGATCATCCAGGCGGCGATCCGCGAGGTTGAGAACAACGGCATCGTCTTCCTCGACGAGATCGACAAGATCTGCGCCCGCGAGGGCAAGGGCGGCGCCGATGTCTCCCGCGAAGGCGTGCAGCGCGACCTGCTGCCGCTGATCGAGGGCACCACCGTCGCGACCAAGCATGGCGCGGTGAAGAGCGACCACATCCTCTTCATCGCCTCGGGCGCCTTCCACGTCTCGCGTCCCTCCGACCTGCTGCCGGAATTGCAGGGCCGC
Organism: Allobosea sp. P4_C6; assembly: GCF_056402015.1. Lineage (NCBI taxonomy): Bacteria > Pseudomonadati > Pseudomonadota > Alphaproteobacteria > Hyphomicrobiales > Alloboseaceae > Allobosea > Allobosea sp. P4_C6. Next base: position 54,966 of record NZ_JBFUIF010000012.1, on the reverse strand, counting down.
CTGCCGATCCGCGTCGAGCTCAACCCGCTCGACATCGAGGATTTCAAGCGCATCCTGACCGAGACCGAGGCGAGCCTGATCAAGCAGTCGGTCGCGCTGATGGCGACCGAGGAGGTGACGGTCGAGTTCAAGCCCGACGCCATCGACGCCATCGCCCGCATCGCGGTGGAGGTGAACTCCACGGTCGAGAACATCGGCGCGCGGCGTCTCCAGACCGTGATCGAGCGCATTCTCGACGACGTCTCCTTCACCGCGCCGGACCGCTCGGGCGAGACCGTCGTCATCGATGCGGCCTATGTCGAGATGCGCATCGGCGATCTCGCGAAGAACGCCGATCTGAGCCGGTTCATCCTCTGAAGCAGCGGAAGCCGTCTCCGGCTGTCATAGCTTCTGTCTTCAGGATTGTGTATCTTGAAGACAGAAGGAGGAAGCCATGGCCCGCACGACGACAATGACGGTCCGAATCGGCAGCGCGCTTGGCGATTTCGTGGCCCGCAATGTCGGCGAGGACGGCGTTTATGAGAATGTCAGTGAATATGTCCGGGATCTGATTCGGCGTGACAAGGAGCGTGTCGAGCAGGAGGCGTTCGAGCGGCTCAAGGCCGAGTTGACTCATGCCTTCTCCGCTCCCGATGAATCCTATCGTCCGCTGACAGCGGCCGAGGTGATCGCGCGCAACAAGGCCTCCGCGTGACGGCCATCCGCGTCCAGGAAGCGGCATCGCGGCGACTGGACGAGATCTATCTCTATACGCGGGATGCCTTCGGGGCCGCGCAGGCCGAAGGCTACATCGAAGGCCTGTTCGAAGCTTTCGGGAGGATCGAATCTCATGCCGTTCTGTCGCGGCCCATTCCGGCGGAATTCGGCGTCGATGGCTTCTTCTTTCGTTACGAGCGCCATGTCGTTTACTGGCGCAGGCTGGCGAACGGCGATATCGGCATCGTGACCATTCTGCATGCGCGGATGCACCAAATCAGTCGCTTCCTTGAGGATTTCGGGCTGTGACCGGGGAATGTGGCTTTGACCTCCGACGCTGAGCCCTCCCGTCTTGCCCGCGATTCGGCCGTCGTCGGTGCCGCCACGGTTGCCTCGCGCCTGCTCGGTTTCGCCCGCGATGTGCTGATCGCCCGCCTGCTCGGTGGCGGTCCTGTGGCGGACGCCTATCTGGCCGCGCTGCGCCTGCCCAATCTCGTCCGCCGCGTGCTGGGCGAGGGCGGGCTCAACGCACCCTTCGTGCCGCTCTATCTCGGCATTGCGCGCGAGCGGGGCCCGGAGGAGGCGCGCCGCTTCGCCGCCGAGGCGACCGGTAACCTCGCCTTCCTGCTTCTGCTGCTGGTCGCGGTGGGAGAACTCTTCGCGCCCTGGCTGGTGCTCGGCCTCGCCGGCGGCTTTGCCGAGGAGCCGGCGACGCTGGCCTTCGCCGCGTATTACACCCGGCTGATGCTGCCTTTCCTGCTGCTGACCACCTTGGCGTCGCTGCTGGCTGCGCTGCTCAATGCCGAGAAGCGCTTCGCCGTGGTGGCGCTGGCGCCGGCTCTGATGAATGCGATCCTGCTGGCCCTGCTGCTCGGGCTGCATCTCAACGGCACGCCGCCGGAGAGCGCGGCGCGATGGCTCGCCATCTGCGTCAGCCTGACCGGCGTCGCCCATCTCGGCATGATCCTGCTGGCGCTGCGCGGCCTCGGTCTGCCGCGCCCCGTGCTGCGCTGGTCGCCTGACATGACGCGCCTCCTGCGCACGGGCGGCGCGACTTTGCTCGCGGCCTCCGCCGCGCAGCTCGTGCTGCTGGTCGCGACGCAGGTCGCCTCGACCGAGCCCGGCGCCGTCGCCGCGCTCTACTATGCCGATCGCGTCTTCCAGCTCCCGCTCGGCTTCGTCGGCGTGGCGATGGGAACGGTCGTGCTGTCGGACATGGCGAGCGCGGCCGGGCGGGACGGGCCGGACGTAATGCTGGGGCACTCGCTGGCGCTGGGCCTGGCGCTCGCGCTGCCGGCCGGTACCGCTCTCGTCGCACTGGCCGATCCGATCGTCTCCGTGCTGTTCGAGCATGGCCGCTTCGGGGCCGCCGATCGCGCGCGGACGGCTGCGGCGCTCGCTGCCTTCGGCTATGGTCTGCCCTTCGCCATTGCTGCCAAGGTCTTCGGCCAGGTCTATTTCGCCCGGCACCTGCCGCGCTTGCCGCTGCTTTCGGGCTGCCTCGCGGTGCTGGTGGCGGCGCTGGCCGGTTTCGGCCTGGCCGATGGCAGCAATGCCGCGCAGATGGCGGCTTTCGCCGCGACGCTGGCTTTCGCCGTGCAGGCCACGATGCTCGGCGTCATGCTGATCCGGGACGGTATCTGGCGGCCCAGCCCCGGCAATCTGCGGCCCATCGTCGCCAGCCTCATCGCGAGCACGATCATGCTGGGCACGCTGCCGCTGCTGTTGAGGGCGCTGGCGCCGTCGCTCGCCCTCGATCAGCCGATCCTGCAGCGTGTCGGCGCGCTCGCGCTGCTCTGTCTTGGGGGACTCTTCGTCTATGGCGGCACCGGCTGGGTGCTCGGCGCCTTCGGCGCTCTCCCCTTGCGCAAGCGGCGGGCTTGAGCCAGAAGCGCCGCTTCCTTCCTCCATCGTGACGACGGAGTGCCCCCATGTCGGGTTTTCATCAGCGCGTTTTTTCAGGCATGCAGCCGACCTCAACGCTGCATCTCGGCAATTATTTGGGCGCGCTGACCAACTGGGTGGCGATGCAGAAGACGCATGAGTGCATCTATTGCGTCGTCGACATGCACGCGATCACGATGTGGCAGGATCCGGCCGATCTGAAGCGCGCGATCCGCGAGGTCACGGCCGCCTATATCGCGGCCGGTGTCGATCCCAAGTCGAGCATCATCTTCAACCAGAGCCAGGTGCCGGGCCACGCCGAGCTTGCCTGGGTGTTCAACTGCGTCGCGCGCCTCGGCTGGCTGAACCGCATGACCCAGTTCAAGGAGAAGGCCGGCAAGGACCGCGAGAACGCCTCGGTGGGCCTGTATGCCTATCCGAACCTGATGGCGGCCGACATCCTGCTCTACAAGGCGACGCATGTGCCGGTGGGCGAGGACCAGAAGCAGCATCTCGAGCTGACCCGCGACATCGCCCAGAAGTTCAACAACGATTTCGGCCCGCAGATTGCCGAGCTCGGCCTTGGCACCGGGGAGCTCGGTTTCTTCCCGCTGCCCGAGCCGATGATCCAGGGGCCGGCGCCGCGCGTGATGAGCCTGCGCGACGGCACCAAGAAGATGTCGAAATCCGATGCCTCGGACTATTCGCGCATCAATCTGACGGATGATGCCGAGACCATCGCCCAGAAGATCCGCAAGGCGAAGACCGATCCCGACGCGCTGCCTTCCGAGGAGAAGGGGCTGGAGGGGCGTCCCGAAGCGGAGAATCTCGTCGGCATCTATGCCGGGCTCTCGGGTGCGACGAAAAGCGCGGTGCTCCAGCAGTTCGGCGGCGGCCAGTTCTCGGGCTTCAAGGCGGCGCTGGTCGATCTCGCGGTCGAGAAGCTCGCGCCGATCGCCGGCGAGATGCGCCGCCTTCTGGCCGAGCCCAAGCATATCGACGCCATCCTCGGCGAGGGCGCGGCCCGCGCCGACGTCATCGCCGCGCCGATCATGCGCGAGGTCAAGGACATCGTCGGCTTCGTGCGCGGCTGAAGGCAGGGCTTTAGGGGCGGGCTTGCGCCGGGGGGCCGGCGCGGGCCACCATGGCGCTCCCTCAGGCGGCGGCAGGGGATAGTTTCATGGTCAAGAGACGGCGGTCCTACGAGACGGGCCATCGCCCCAAATTCCTCGCGGTGGTCGACGACAGCGAGGAATGCGCCAAGGCGATTCGCTTCGCCGCGCGTCGCTGCGCCCGCGTCGGCGCTGCGATCGTTCTGCTTGCCGTCGCCCCGCCGCCCGAGCACGAGACCTGGCTCGGTGTCGGAGACGTGATGCGGGCGGAAGCCGAGGCCGAGGCCGAAAAGCGGCTCGACACGGCCGCGGCCGCGGTGCGGACGCTCGCCGGCCTGGAACCGGAGCGGATTGTGCGCACCGGCGACAAGGCCGGCGAACTGGTCAAGCTGATCGAGGAGGACGAGGACATCTCGCTTCTGGTGCTGGCTGCTGGCACCGGGCGCGACGGTCCGGGGCCGCTGGTCAGCGCTCTTGCCGGAAAATCCTCGGCGAGCTTCCCGATTCCGGTGGCCATCGTGCCCGGTCATCTGGAGGATGAGGAGATCGACGCGCTCGCCTGAGCGGGGCGCGACGACGCTTCACGCGCTTGTCGCTGGAATGATTCCAGCCCTCGGCCTATATCGGAGCCAGGAACGGCGACCTTGAATCGCCGGGACCGGAGATTGAGCCATGTTCATCCAGACCGAAGCCACGCCGAACCCGGCGACCCTCAAATTTCTTCCAGGACGTGCCGTCATGCCTGACGGCACGCTCGATCTGCGCGATTCCGCCGATGCCGAGCGCTCCCCGCTGGCCCAGCGCCTGTTCGGCGTTTCCGGCGTTTCCGGCGTCTTCCTCGGCTCCGATTTCATCACCGTGACGAAGTCGGATGGCGAATGGCCGCATCTGAAGCCGGCCATTCTCGGCGCGATCATGGAACACTTCATGTCCGGCGCGCCGGTGCTGGCCGACGGCTCGGCCGCCGACATCATCGAGGAGGGCGAGTTCTTCGCCCCCGAGGATGCCCAGACTGTCGAGACCATCAAGGACCTGCTCGAGACCCGCATCCGCCCGGCCGTGGCCGGAGATGGCGGCGACATCACCTTCCGGGGCTATCGCGACGGCACGGTCTATCTGGCCATGAAGGGCTCCTGCTCGGGTTGCCCGTCCTCGACGGCGACGCTGAAGCACGGCATCCAGAACTTGCTGCGCCACTTCCTGCCGGATGTGCGCGAGGTCGAGGCCGTTTGAGCGGGCGTGACCTCTATCAAGTGACGACAAGCCGGGCTTTCGCGGAATGAAGATCTGATGCGCATTCTCGCGATCGACACGGCGCTCGGGGCCTGCTCCGCCTGCGTGCTCGAAGCTGGTGTTGCCGAGCCGCTGGCGCAGGAACAGCTTCTCATGGACCGCGGCCATGCCGAGGCGCTGATGCCGCTGGTCGAGCGGGTGATGAAGGCGGTCGAGGGCGGCTTTTCCTCGCTCGGGCGCGTCGCCGTCACCGTCGGGCCCGGCAGCTATACCGGCCTGCGGGTCGGCGTCAGTGCGGCGCGGGCGATCGCCTTCGCCGCCGGCATACCGGCCGTCGGCGTCACGACAGTCGCCGCCTGCGCGGCGCCGCTGATCGGGCGCGAATCCGGCCGCGTCATCGCGGCCGCCCTCGATGCCAGGCATGGGCAGGTCTGGTTCCAGGCGCTGACCTCCGAAGGCAAGCCGCTCGTCTCGCTCCGGCAGGTCAGCTACCGCGACGCGGCGCGCGCCATCGGCGCCGGCCCGGTCAGCCTCGTCGGTTCTTCGGCGCTCGCCGTCGCCAACGAGGCCTGGGCGATCGGCCTCGATGCGGTCGTCATCGACGATGCGAAGGCGCCCGATATCGCCTGGGTGGCGCGGCTCGGCCTGATCGCCGACCCGGAGAGCGCGCCGCCGCGCCCGCTTTACCTGAAGGCGCCGGAGACGACGCCGCAGGACAAAGCCCGCCTGCCGCGCCGGTGAGCTCATCCTCCAAATGGTGGTTGACCCTGCGTCAGCCCATGCGAACAAGCGGCATGGATTGGCTGCGCAAACTCCTGCACCCTGATTCGGCGCCTGCGCGCACGATGCGGCTCGACGCCGGTCACGCACGGCAGGTCGCGATCCTGCATCATCAGGGCGGTTTCGCCCGCGGCTGGGAGCCGGCCGAATGCGCCGCGCTGATCGCGGATGCCGGCGTCGCCACCGACGGCGTCTTCGGCAAGGGGGCCGAGCCCACCGGCTTCGTTATGTCCCGCAAGGCGGCCGACGAGGCGGAGATCCTGAGCATCGTGGTCGCATCGGCACGGCGCGGTGATGGTCTCGGCCGCGCCCTGCTCTCGGCGCATCTCGCCAGGCTGGCGGAGGACGGCGTCGCGCATGTCTTTCTCGAGGTCGAGGAAGGCAACCTGCCTGCCGAGCGGCTCTACCGGCATTTCGGTTTCCGCGAAGTCGGCCGCCGCAAGGGCTACTATCCCAAGGCCGATGGCAGCCGCGCGACGGCGATCGCGATGCGGCTCGATCTCGCGTGACATCGCCGCGCAATCGCGGCATTGACCGCGTTCCGAGCCCGCTTGAGACGCCAGCCTTGCCGATGACCGGACCCGCCTGCGCATGAAGGGACTACGCGTCGGCGCGCTCGCTCGCCTAGCCCTGCTGGTGAGTGCCACGATGGGGCTCGTTTTGCTCCAGCTCGTGGTCATGCGTGTCCTGCCGAGCAGGCGCGGCGTCCTGCCGCTGCGCTTTCACCGCTTGGTCTGCTGGTGTCTCGGAGTTCGCCGCCATGTCAGGGGCACGCCGCCTCCGGCCGGGACCGGCGCGCTCATCGTCGCCAATCACGTCTCCTGGCTCGATATCGGCGTCATCGGGGCCGAGCGGCAGCTCGCCTTCGTCGCCAAGAGCGAGGTCGCCGGCTGGCCGGTGGTCGGTTTCCTCGCCGACCTCCAGCGCACCCTCTATATCGACCGGCAGCGTCGCGGCGCCACGGCCGGCGTCGCCGCCACCATGGGCGCGCGTATCGCGGCAGGCGAGGAGGTCGTGCTGTTCGCCGAGGGCACGACGGGCGATGGCACGCGCGTCCTGCCTTTCCGCTCCTCGCTGCTTGGCGCCGCGCATCAGGCGATGGGCGATGCCGCTGAGGATGTCACGGTCTATCCGCTGGCCATCACCTATACCGGCTGGCAGGGCCTGCCGGGCGGGCGGATCGAGCGTGCCGCGCTCGCCTGGTATGGCGATACCGAGCTCTGGCCGCATCTGAAGCTGATTCTGGAATGCGGGGCCGTCGATGTCGAGCTGGTCTGGGGCCAGCCCATCGTGATGGGCCACGCCACATCCCGCAAGCAGGCGACGCGCTTGGCGCAAGAAGCGGTGCGCGCGGCGCGGCGCGCGGCGGTGACGGGACGGCCCGCTGCCTGAACCTGCTGGCGCGGGGCTTGCCTGTCATGCCGCCATGGGGCGAGGCCGTTCCCAACGCCTCCGATCCGCAGTAAGAAAATGCTTTGGAGTCCTGACTCGCGACGATGAAGAAAGTCCACATCAAGTCCTTCGGCTGCCAGATGAACGTCTATGACGGGCAGCGCATGGCCGACATCCTGAGCCATCAGGGCTATGAGGAAACGGCGACGCCGGAAGGCGCGGACCTGATCCTGCTCAACACCTGCCATATCCGCGACCGCGCCGTGCAGAAGGTCTACACCGAGCTCGGAAAGCTGCGCGACATCAAGAAGGCGCAGCAGGCGGACGGCCAGGAGACCAGGATCGTGGTCGCCGGCTGCGTCGCCCAGGCCGAGGGCGGCGAGATCCAGCGGCGCCAGCCCGCCGTCGATCTCGTGGTCGGGCCGCAGGCCTATCACCGCCTGCCGGAGCTGCTGGCCGAGGCCGGCAGGAAGCGGGTCGTCGATACCGAGCTGCCGATCGAGGACAAGTTCGGTTTCCTGCCGGCTCCCAAGCCGCAGGCCATCCGCTCGCGCGGCGTCTCCGCCTTCGTCACGGTCCAGGAAGGCTGCGACAAGTTCTGCGCCTTCTGTGTCGTGCCCTATACGCGCGGCGCCGAGTTCTCGCGCCCGGTCGGGCAGATCCTGGCCGAGGTCGAGCGTCTGGCGCAGGCAGGTGTGCGCGACGTCACCCTGATCGGCCAGAACGTCAACGCCTTTCATGGCGAGGGGCCGGACGGAGCGGTCTGGGGCCTCGCCCGGCTGATGCGGCGTGTTGCCGAGGTGCCGGGCATCGCCCGCATCCGCTACGCCACCAGCCATCCGCGTGACATGGACGACGACCTCATCGCCGCCCATCGCGATCTGCCGCAGGCGATGCCCTTCCTGCATCTGCCGGTGCAGGCAGGTTCGGATCGCATCCTGGCGGCGATGAACCGCAAGCATACCGGCGACGATTATCGCCGCCTGATCGAGCGTATCCGTCAGGCCCGGCCGGACATCGCCCTCTCCTCCGATTTCATCGTCGGGTTTCCCGGCGAAACCGATGCCGATTTCGAGGACACGATCCGTCTCGTCGATGAGATCGGCTTCGCCTCGAGCTATTCCTTCAAATATTCCTCGCGCCCGGGCACGCCGGCGGCCGATCTGGAGCACCAGATCCCGCGCGCCGTGATGGACGAGCGCCTCTATCGGCTGCAGGAGCGCATCGAGCACCATCGCCAGGCCTTCAACGCCGCGATGGTCGGACGGACTGTGGATGTCCTGCTTGAGCGTGTCGGCCGCCACCCCGGACAGCTTGCCGGAAAGTCGCCCTATCTGCAGGCTGTGCAGATCGAGAGCGATGCGAATCAGATCGGCGACATCGTGCGGGTGACGATCGAGCGGGCGGGTTCCAATTCGCTGTTCGGCCGTCTGGCGGAGGCGGAAGTTGCAGGCGGAAAGGACATGGCCGCTTGAGCCAGCCAAGGTCCATGCCCATCTGCTCTGGATTGGAGACGGCCTGTCATCAGGCTGAGATCGTTGCGTTCGGTTATGCTGCGAGACGACCCGGTCGGGCGCTCCTGCCCGGCTGGAACCGGCGCCAGGGAGGCGACGCATTTGGCACAGGCTGATTCGACGACGCAAAGACCGGACAGGACCCCACGGCGCGACGTGCCGCCAGCTCGCCCCGAGGGCGCGGGCAGGGACGGGCTGCCGGCGACCGAGGTGGTGCTGTCCTTCGACGACAACCGCCTCGCCAGCCTCGTCTTCGGCCAATACGATCAGAACCTCGCTCATCTCGAGCGGCGGCTCGGCGTCGTGGTCAATCCCAACGGCAACCATGTCACCGTGAAGGGTCCGCGCGAGACGGCCGAGCAGGCCGGGCGCGTCCTGAAGACGCTCTATGCCCGCGCAAAGGCAGGCGCGTCCGTGACGTTGGGAGAGGTCGACGGCGCGATCGAGGAGAGCAACACCCAGCGCTCGCTCTTCCCGGCGGCCGATGTCGGCAAGGCCTCCTTCGATGCCGTGATCACCCGCAAGCGCGGGCCGGTCAGGGCGCGCAACGCGGCGCAGGACGCCTATCTGCGCCAGCTCAAGCGCCATGAGCTCGTCCTCGCCGAAGGGCCGGCGGGCACCGGCAAGACCTGGCTTGCCGTGGGGCACGCGGTCTCGCTGATCGAGCAGGGCGTGGTCGAGCGCATGGTCCTGTCGCGCCCGGCGGTGGAGGCGGGCGAGCGGCTCGGCTTCCTGCCCGGCGACATGCGCGAGAAGGTCGATCCGTATCTGCGGCCGATCTACGACGCGCTCAACGACTTCATGGAGGCGCGCCATGTCGAGCGCGGCCTGCAGACCGGCATGATCGAGATCGCGCCGCTCGCCTTCATGCGCGGCCGCACGTTGAGCAACGCCGTCGTGCTGCTCGACGAGGCCCAGAACGCCACCTCGATGCAGATGAAGATGTTCCTCACCCGCCTGGGCGAGGGTTCGCGCATGATCATCACCGGCGATCCCTCGCAGATCGACCTGCCGCCGGGCCAGCGCTCCGGCCTCGTCGAGGCGGTGAAGCTGCTCAAGGATGTCGACGGCGTCGGCTATGCCCGTTTCGAGGAGGGCGATGTCGTCAGACATGAGCTGGTGCGACGCATCGTGATGGCTTATGAGACCGCGTCGCGCCATGAGCGCGCGGAGCGGGAAGAGCGCTTGCGCAATCCCGATGCGCCCGCGGATCTCCACCGCGAAGGCGAGACTGAAGGGTTGAAGCGGATGTTGGCGCGGGAGCGGCCGCGATGAACGATCGACCTCGCGGGCGGCGCTCGGCGCCGCGACCCGCGAAGATATCTCTCGATCTCGATCTGAGAGCCCAGTCGCGCCGCTGGCAATCGCTGGGCAACCTTGCGAGCCTGCGCGCGATGGTCACCGAAGCGCTCGCGGCGGGCCTCGCCGTGGCGCCGCGCAAGCCGCTGGCCGGTGCGGAACTCAGCCTCCTGCTCACCGACGACCGGCGCATCCGGATCGTCAACCGCGACTGGCGCGGCTTCGACAAGGCGACGAACGTGCTCTCCTTCCCCGCCGCCCCGCCGGAGCGGATCGCCGCGAGCCCCCTGCTCGGCGACATCGTCATCGCCTACGAGACGGTGGCGCATGAGGCGCAGGCCGAGGGCAAGGACATTGCCGACCATCTGCGCCATCTCGTCATCCATGGCCTGCTGCATCTGCTCGGCGAGGACCATGAAACCGAGGCCGAGGCGCTTCGCATGGAAGCGCTCGAGGTCGAGGCGCTCGCCAGCCTCGGTATCGCCGACCCCTATGCCGACGGCGAGCTTCTCGCCGCGCCGGCCCCTTCTTCCGCACAGTCCCCGCAGCCATGAGCGACGATAGTCGACAATTGCAGTCCGACACCAATGGCCGTGGCTTCGGCCATTGGCTCGGCCAGTTCCTGGAACGCCTCGGCCTGCGCGCCGGCGGCACCGCCCGCGAGGAGATCGTCGAGGCCCTGGCCGAGGAGAACGGCGAGCTCGCCGATATTTCCGCCCAGGAGCGCGCGATGCTCAGCAATGTGCTGAGCCTGCGCGAGCGCCGCGTCAGCGACGTCATGATCCCGCGCGCCGATATCGTCGCCGTGCCGGCGGATGCGACGCTCGACGAGCTGCTCGCGCATTTCCGGACGGCCGGCCATTCGCGCCTGCCGGTCTTCGACGATACGCTCGACGACCCTCGCGGCATGGTCCACATCCGCGATTTCCTCGAATACATCGCCGAGAAGGCCCGCCCCGGCGAGAACGGGCCGCAGGAAGAAACCGGCAAGCTCGCCGTGCCGCATGATCTCGCGGTGGTGAATCTCGCGACGCCTCTCTCGGCGACCGAGCTGCTGCGGCCGGTGCTCTATGTGCCGCCCTCGATGCCGGCGATCGATCTGCTCGTCCGGATGCAGGCGACGCGCACCCATATCGCGCTGGTCATCGACGAATATGGCGGCACCGATGGCCTCGTCTCCATCGAGGACCTGATCGAAATCGTCGTCGGCAATATCGAGGACGAGCATGATCTCGAGGAAACGCCGATCGCGCCGGCCGGCGAGGGCAGCTTCACCGCCGATGCCCGCGCGACGCTCGACGAGCTCAAGCGGGCGACCGGGGTCGATCTCTCGCAGAACGAGGTCGCTGATGACATCGATACGCTTGGCGGGCTGATCGTGACCTTGGCAGGCCGCGTGCCGGCACAGGGCGAGATCGTCGAGGGGCCGGAGGGGCTGACCTTCGAGATCCTCGATTCCGACCAGCGCCGGGTGAAGCGCCTGACGATCCATCGGCGCAACCAGACGGCTCCTGAAGAAACGGCGATGGAGCCAGGCTGATGCATGTGGCGCGGCTTGCGGAGGCCGTCATTCTCGCTTGGGGATGGCGCAAGCGCCTCGTCGCGCTTCTGGCAGGCGCAAGCGGGGCGCTGGCCTTGCCGCCGCTCGATCTCTGGCCCCTGATCATCGTCCCGATGACGGTCGCGGTCTGGCTCGTCGACGGTGCGGTCGGCACCAGCGCATGGCGGCGTTTCCGGGCCGCCTTCGCCGCGGGCTGGTGGTGGGGCTTCGGCTTCTTCCTCGCCGGGCTGTGGTGGCTCGGCGCCGCCTTCCTCGTCGAGGCCGACAAGTTCGCCTGGGCGATGCCGCTCGGCGTTGTCGCGCTCCCCGCCTTCCTGGCGATCTTTCCGGCACTGGGCTTCGGCCTCGCCCGTCTGTTCTGGCCGGAAGGAGCCCGGCGTATCCTCGTGCTCGCCGCCGCGCTGGCGCTGACCGAGTGGTCCCGCGGGCATGTGCTCACCGGCTTCCCCTGGAACCTCTACGGCATGATGTTGGCGGGGGAGATTCATCTCGCCCAGTTCGCGTCGCTGACGGGGCTCTACGGTCTCACCCTGCTTGCCGTGGCGATCGGCGCCGCGCCGGCAGTGATCGGCACGGCCGGGACGCCGGCCGGTCGCTGGACGGCTCCACTCGTGGCGCTGGCAGCCCTCGGTGGCTTGTTCGCCTTCGGTCTGTGGCGCGTCCCGTCCAGCCCCTCGCCGGTCGTCGCCGGTGTGAAGCTCAGGCTGATGCAGCCGAACCTGCCGCAGGATGCCAAATTCAACGGCCACAACGGCGAGGCCATCCTCAACCAGTACCTGGCCCTGAGCGATCGCGCGACCAGCCCGACGACGCCGGGCCTGCAATCCGTCACGCATCTGATCTGGCCGGAATCCGCCTTTCCCTTCCTGCTCGGCCGCTCGCCGGGAGCGCTCTCGCGGATCGCCGCCGTGCTCCCACCCGACGTGACCCTGATCACCGGCGCGGCGAGGGCGGGCGAGATGCTGCCGGGAGAAAGCAGCCCACCGATCTACAACGCGATCCAGGTCGTCAATGACGAGGGCGTCATCGTCGCGAGCTACGACAAGGTCCATCTCGTGCCGTTCGGCGAATATCTGCCGCCCTTCCTGGATACGCTGATCCGCCGCGTCGGCCTTTCCGAATTCGTCTCCGTTCCCGGTGGGTTCGCGGCGGGTGCGAGCCGAGCGTCTCTCGCGGTCAAGGGATTGCCCATGGCAGCGCCGCTGATCTGCTACGAGGCGGTCTTTCCGGGCGAAGTCGCCTCGCGCGGTCCCCGCGCCGGCTTCTTCCTGAACCTCACCAATGATGGCTGGTTCGGCCAGACCAGCGGCCCCTACCAGCATTTCGCTCAGGCACGGATGCGCAGCATCGAGGAGGGGTTGCCGCTTGTCCGGGTCGCGAATACCGGCATCTCCGGCGTCGTCGACGCCTATGGCCGCGTCATCGCGAGCCTGCCTCTGGGCATGGAGGGCGTGTTGGATTCCCAGCTTCCACGTAGCGGGCCGATCACGCCCTATGCGCGGGCCGGGGATGCGATTTTCGCGGGCATGTTGCTTATTTTTATAGCGTTTTCCGCTTCAAAAACGCCTGATCATCCCATTTGGAACAAATTTTGCGAGAAACAGTGGACCGTCCGCGGAGCCTATAATACACCACGAGTTCCATGCCGACCAGGATGGCGGCTCCTGGTCATGACAACTGACGCAAGAGCAGGCTAATCATGATCAAGAAAGTCCCCAACCCGATCGACAGGCATGTCGGCAGCCGCGTCCGTATGCGCCGAATGCTCGCCGGCATCAGCCAGGAAAAGCTCGGCGATGCGCTGGGCCTGACGTTCCAGCAGGTTCAGAAATACGAAAAGGGCTCCAACCGCATCAGCGCGAGCCGCCTGCAGCAGATCGCCAAAGAGCTCGACGTACCCGTTGCCTTCTTCTTCGACGGAGCTCCTTCGGGCGATGCGCCGTCCGGCGGTTTCGCCGATTCCGCCGCCACGGCCTATATTTCAGACTTCCTGACGACCAGTGAAGGCGTGCAGCTCACCAAGGCCTTCACCCGCATCAAAAGCGGCCGCGTCCGGCGCCGGATTATCGATCTCGTCGAGGCGCTGGCGGAGGAAGACGGCGAAAAAGCCTGATTCCACCTCGATTTTGTTCGTCTTGACGAACAATCCTTTCGATTAACGGATTTGTTAGCTTGACGGCGAACGCGTCCGCTGCGATGACGGCGTGTTCTTCAAGCTGGTGCGAAGCGCCGGCCTTTCGATGTGCCGCTTCAAGGGGGCCTGCGACCGTGTCACGCCAGAATTATCTTTTCACCAGCGAGTCCGTCTCCGAGGGACATCCCGACAAGGTCTGCGACCGCATCTCGGACGAGATCGTCGATCTGTTCTTCAAGGAGGCGGTCAAGGCCGGCTACGAGCCGTCCAAGGTCCGCGTCGCGGCCGAAACGCTGGCGACGACCAACCGCGTCGTCATCGCCGGCGAGGTCCGCACCCATCTCGACGAGAAGCAGATCAAGTCCAAGGTGAAGTCTGCCGCCCGCAAGGCGATCCGCAACATCGGCTATGAGCAGGACGGCTTCCACTGGAAGAAGTGCAAGATCGACGTGCTGCTGCATCCGCAGTCGGCCGATATCGCCCAGGGCGTCGACGAGACCGGCAACAAGGATGTCGGCGCCGGCGACCAGGGCATCATGTTCGGCTATGCCAGCCGCGAGACGCCCGAGCTGCTGCCCGCTCCGATCTACTACGCCCACAAGATCCTCGAGACGCTGACGCTCGCCCGCAAGAAGGGCGAAGGCGATGCCGCCAAGCTCGGCCCCGACGCCAAGAGCCAGGTCACGGTCAAGTACGAGAACGGCAAGCCGGTCGGCGTCACGCAGATCGTGCTCTCGACCCAGCATCTCGACGAGTCCCTGAGCTCGGCCGATGTCCGCAAGATCGTCGAGCCCTATATCCGCCAGGCCCTGCCGGAAGGCTGGATCTCCAAGGACACTGTCTGGCACATCAATCCGACCGGCAAGTTCGTGATCGGTGGTCCCGACGGCGACGCCGGCCTCACCGGCCGCAAGATCATCGTCGACACCTATGGCGGAGCGGCTCCGCATGGCGGCGGCGCCTTCTCCGGCAAGGACCCGACCAAGGTCGACCGCTCGGCCGCCTATGCGGCCCGCTACCTCGCCAAGAACATCGTTGCGGCCAAGCTCGCCGACCGCGCCACGATCCAGCTCTCCTACGCCATCGGCGTCGCCAAGCCCCTGTCGATCTATGTCGATCTGCACGGCACCGGCAAGGTCGAGGAATCGAAGCTTGAGGACGTGCTGGGCAAGCTCGTCGACCTCTCGCCGAACGGCATTCGCAACCATCTCGGCCTCAACAAGCCGATCTATGCGAAGACCTCGGCCTACGGCCATTTCGGCCGCAAGGCCGGCCGCGACGGCAGCTTCTCCTGGGAGAAGACCGACCTCGTCGACGCGCTCAAGAAGGCTGTCGCCTGAAACGACCTCGTCGGGTCATGAACAAGAAGGCCGGGGTCCACCCGGCCTTTTTCTTTTGACTTGCTGGATAAGGCCGTTGAAACACCGCGGTGATCCGGGGCTTGACCCGGAATTCATCGGAGGGCTCTGGAGCTCTATGATGGATTCCGGATCTCCGCTTCGCTGCGTCCGGAATGACGGCGCTTGATCGGACAATGCGGTACGAACACGGATCATGACCCACGACCCCGACCACGACGAAAGGGCCTTCTACGGCCGCCGCAAGGGCAAGGCGCTGCGCGACGGCCAGAGCCACCTGATCGAACATACCCTGCCGCGCCTGCGTTTGCCGGAAGGCGACATCGCCGATCTTAACGCGCTGTTTCCCGAGCCGGTGGAGGCCGTGCGCCTGGAGATCGGGTTCGGCGGCGGCGAGCATCTGCTGATGCGCATGCGCGAGAGCCCGCAGATCGGCTTCATCGGCGTCGAGCCGTTCATCAACGGCATGGCCAAGTTTCTCGCCGTCGCCGAGCGCGAGGGGCTGACTAATATCCGGGTCTGGGACGGCGATGCGGCCCTGTTGCTGCCGCGGCTTCCGGCGGGCGGTCTCGATGCCATCGATCTGCTTTATCCCGATCCATGGCCGAAGCGCCGCCAGCGCAAGCGCCGCTTTGTCTCCGAACGGACTCTGGCCCTGTTCGCCCGGGCTCTGAAGGCTGGCGGGCGCTTCCGCTTCGCCAGCGATATCGACGATTATGTCGGCTGGACGCTGTCGCGGCTGCTCGCCTCGCCCGATTTCGACTGGGCCGACGAGCGGCCGGGCGACTGGCGCACCCCCTATCCCGGCTGGATCCGGACTCGCTACGAGGCGAAGGCGGTGCGCGAAGGCCGTATCTCCAGCTACCTCACGGCTTGGCGTCGCGCATTCTGAGGAAGCCGAGCACGCGCTGGGCCGTGCTCTGTGCGAGATTGCGGAAGCTGTCGCGGGCGCGATCGACGGCGGCCTGCGATTTTCCGAAATCCTTGCGCAGCGAGATCAGCGCCGCCGTCGTCTCCCACGACCAGCCGAGGCCGCGCGCGACGATCAGGATCGCCTCGCGATCGGTGCCGAGAATGACCTGTTCGCTCGCCGGCAGGCTGAGCTGCGCCAACACGGCGACGGCGCAGGTGGCGTGCTCGGTCGCGGCCTGTTGCGCGAAGCTGCGAACCTTCTCCTCGTCGAGCAGGCCGGCTTCGTTCAGTTCCCGGATCTCCACGAGCGCCGCGCTGATGGCGCCGAGCTCGCCGGGCATCTGGCCGCCGGCCGCGATGGCATCGGCGCCGCGCTCGACCGCGCCGTCGACATCCCCGGCCAGCGTCGGTTCCAGGCTTTCGCTCAGACGACGGCGGGCGGAGCTCTTGGCGGCGGCCATGAGCTGGCCGACCAGTTCGGCCGGAATATCGCGTCGCAGGCCGAGCGTGGCCTGGAGCGCGTCGTCCTGTGCCGCCCGCATCACGAGCACGCCCATGCCGTGGCGCGAAAAGCGCGCGGTCTGGTTGGCCGCGACGGCATGGGTGACGACGCGCCCGCCACGCAGGATGAGGAAGTCGGTGACCGGCTCGCCGAGGTCCGGCCGCTCGGTGATGGCGAGCATGTGGTCGCGGCCCTTGGCTGCGGAGACCGCGACGAGGTCCTGATCGGTCAGGCGTGGCGATTGCACCAGCACCGCGCGCGCCACGGCGATCTCGTCGAGCGCAAGCTGGCGCACCACGCCGCTCGGCGCATTGGGCATGGGCGCAATGCGTTCCGACAGTTCGACGCGGGCGCGCAACTCGATCGCCCGCGACAGCCGCCCGATGACCGCGTCGAAGACGCCGACCTGCTCCTCGTCCATGTCGATCGCGGTCGCGAGGAAGAGATCCGTCAGGCGCGAGAGAACGACGGCGCGCTCGTCGCTGGAGCCGCGCGCCATCGTCGTTTCGAGGTCTCGCAGCAGCGTTGCGACCGCACTCATACTCTGTCCTCAACCCTATCACGTTTCCCACATTGGCCGGGAAGGATGACCATCGGGTTATCGCCGATGCGCGGAGCTTGCATATCGGGGCGATGCGGACTAAATAGCGCCCAACAGCTCTGGTATCGGTTAACGCCGGTGATCAAGAGCGGGCCGGCCGGCCCGCTCTTTTTTATTGGCCGCAACCCGCCGGAGGCAGACGGGACGGCCCGGGGCATGACGACAAGCGAACCGACAGCATCATCCGCTCATGAAGCCCGACTTGTTGTCGAAGGCGGCGTGGCGGCGCGTGTCGCCACGATCATCGAGCCGGCGATCGTCGATCTCGGCTACCGGCTGGTGCGTGTGCGCGTGACCGCGCAGAACGGCTGCACCGTGCAGATCATGGCCGAGCGGCCCGATGGCTCGATGACGGTCGAGGGTTGCGAGGAGATCAGCCAGGCGGTTTCGCCGGTGCTCGACGTCGACGATCCCATTCAGGCGGCCTATTATCTCGAGGTGTCGTCGCCGGGCATCGACCGGCCGCTGGTACGTGCGAGCGACTTCGAGCGCTGGGCCGGCCATCTCGCTAAGATCGACACGAGCGAGCCGGTTTCCGGCCGCAAGCGCTTCCGCGGCATCCTGCGTGGCGTGGCCGGGAAGGATGCGCTGCTGACGCGGGACGACGCCAAGAGCGAGGAAGAGCGCGACGTCGCGATTCCGATGCGCTTGATCGCCGAGGCGCGGCTGGTCCTGACCGATGCGCTCGTCACGGAATCGCTGCGCCGCGGCAAGTCCGGCCTGCCGCCGGAGATGCCGGCGGCCGAAGAGATCGCCGGCCCGAAGAAGGGCCGAGGGAAATCGCTGGGACCGCGACCGGGCAAGACCGGCAATGCGGTTCCGCAAAGCAACGATACCGAAGAGGAGTGAGCGTCATGGTCGTCAGCGCCAACAGGCTCGAACTGCTGCAGATCGCCGACGCGGTGGCGCGCGAGAAGTCGATCGATCGCCAGATCGTCGTCGATGCCATGCAGGACGCCATCGCCAAGGCCGCCCGCTCGCGCTACGGCGCCGAGACCGACGTCCATGCCGAGATCAGCACCAAGACCGGCGAGCTGCGCCTCGCCCGCCATCTCCAGGTCGTCGAGACCGTCGAGAACCCGGCGATCGAGATCACGGTCGACGAGGCCAAGCGCCACAACCCGGCCGCCCAGGTAGGCGACGTCATCGCCGATCCGCTGCCGCCCTTCGATTTCGGCCGCATCGCCGCCCAGTCGGCCAAGCAAGTCATCGTCCAGAAGGTGCGCGAGGCCGAGCGCGACCGTCAGTACGACGAGTACAAGGATCGCATCGGCGAGATCGTCAACGGTGCGGTCAAGCGCGTCGAATACGGCAATGTCTTCGTCGATCTCGGCCGTGGCGAAGCCATCATCCGCCGCGACGAGATGATCCCGCGCGAGACCTTCAAGGTCGGTGACCGCGCCCGCGCCTATGTCTACGACGTGCGCCGCGAGCCGCGTGGGCCCCAGATCTTTCTGTCGCGCACCCATCCGCAGTTCATGGCCAAGCTCTTCGGCCAGGAAGTGCCTGAGATCTATGACGGGATCGTCGAGGTGAAGGCCGTGGCCCGCGATCCGGGTTCGCGCGCCAAGATCGCCGTGATCTCCCGCGATTCCTCGATCGATCCGGTCGGCGCCTGCGTCGGTATGCGTGGTTCGCGCGTGCAGGCCGTCGTCGGTGAGCTGCAGGGCGAGAAGATCGACATCATCCCGTGGTCGCCTGATGTCGCGACCTTCGTCGTCAACGCGCTGCAGCCGGCCGAAGTCGCGAAAGTCGTGCTCGACGAGGAAGCCGACAAGATCGAGGTCGTGGTGCCCGACGAGCAGCTCTCGCTCGCCATCGGCCGCCGTGGCCAGAACGTGCGCCTCGCCTCGCAGCTCACCGGCTGGGACATCGACATCCTGACGGAAGCCGAGGAGTCGGAGCGCCGCCAGAAGGAATTCCTGCAACGCACCGAGATCTTCATGAACGCGCTGAACGTCGACGAGACGGTCGGCCAGCTGCTGGCTTCGGAAGGCTTCCGCAATGTCGAGGAGCTCGCCTATGTCGACCTCGCCGAGCTCGCCTCGATCGAGGGCTTCGACGAGGATACCGCCGGCGAGATCCAGAGCCGTGCGCTCGAGCATCTGGCCACCATCGAGGCCGAGCTCGACGAGAAGCGCCGCGCTCTCGGCGTCGAGGACGCCTTGCGCGAGGTCGATGGCGTCACCACTTCCATGATGGTCGCTTTCGGCGAGAACGACGTGAAGAGCGTCGAGGATCTCGCGGGCTGCGCCACGGACGACCTGATCGGCTGGACCGAGCGCAAGGATGGCGAGTCGACCCGTCACGCCGGCTATCTCGACGGCTTCGATCTCTCCCGCCAGGATGCCGAGGCCATCATCATGGCTGCGCGTGTCCACGCCGGCTGGATCGAGGCGCCGACCGAGGAGCCCGAGACCGAAGCCGACGAGGCGGCCGAGGCCTGAGCGGAGCTGTCGCGGTGAAGGCGGCACAGAAGGATGGTCCGGAGCGGAGCTGCGTCGTCACGCGCACCGTGAAGGCGCCTGACGATCTGATCCGCTTCGTCGCCGGGCCGGATGGCGTGCTCGTGCCGGATCTGCGGCGTAAGCTGCCCGGCCGCGGTGTCTGGGCCAGTTTGAGCCGCAAGACCGTGGCCGAGGCGATCAAGCGAAAAGCCTTCGAGCGCTCGCTCAAGGCGAAGGTCGCGGTTCCGGCTGATTTGCCGGATATGATCGACCGGTTGATGCATCGGGACGCGCTGCAGGCGCTGTCGATGGCCAACAAGGCCGGCCTCGTCATCGCCGGCTTTGCCAAGGTCGAGGCGCTCGTTGAATCCGGCCGCTGCCTCGCAGTCGTCGCGGCGAGCGACGGGGCCGAGGACGGCAAGCGCAAGATCGGCCAGTCGGTCCGCAGGTTGGCGGCGGCCCGCGCGGCCGAAGGGCTCAAGGCCCGGGAATTGCCCGTCGTCGCGATTTTCACGGCGGCGGATTTGGAATTGGCGTTGGGGCGGGCACATGTGATACATGCCGCGCTTGCTTCGGGACCAGCGGCCGAGGGCGTGCTCTCGCGCTGGCGTCGGCTCGTCCGTTACCGGACGGACGATACCGCCGCACCCGACCAGAACGACACTGAAGACACGACCGAACCGGCAGGACCGAACGCGGAATGACCGATACCAAAAACCCGGGCGACAAGACTCTTTCCGTCAACCCGCCCAAGACCCTGTCGCTGAAGCGGCCTGTCGAGCAGAGCACTGTTCGCCAGAGCTTCTCGCATGGGCGCTCCAAGCAGGTCGTCGTCGAGGTCAAGCGCCGCGCCGGCGGGCCGGAGGTGAAGGAACCCGTCGCGCCGCGTCCTCCGCAGGCTCCGGCGCAGCAGGCCGCTCCGCAGCCCCGCCCCGCGCCCGCTCCGCAGCGTCCGGCCGGCAGCATGCTGCTGCGGACCTTGTCCGACGAGGAGAAGGATGCGCGTCAGCGCGCCCTCGCCGAAGCGCGCAGCACCGAGGCCGAGGCGCGCCGCGCCGCCGAGGAGGATGCACGCCAGCGTGCGGCCGCCGCCGACCGCGAACGCCAGGAGCGCGAGGCCGCCCAGGCGCGCCAGCGCCAGGAAGAGGAACGCCGTCGCCACGAAGACGAGCAGAAGCGTCGCGCCGAGAGCGTCGTGCGCCAGCGCGAGGATCACGCGCCCCGCCCGGCCGCTCCGCCCGCCGCGCCGCGCGATGCCGCTCCCCAGGCCGCGGCCCCCGCGCCGCAGCCGACCCAGTATTTTGGCCGTTCGGCCCCGGCCGGCCCGCGCGAGTTCGCGCCGCGGCAGCCGATGCGCGACACCGGTGCGCGTCCGCCGCGCCTCGATAGCCGCCCGCCGCGCTCGGATGCGCCCAGGCCGCCCCGGGTGGATGCCTCGGCCCCCGCCGAGCCCGCCATCGCGCGTCCGGCCCGTCAGGTGCCGTCCAGCGGCGCCCCGCGCAATCGCTCGGATGACGTCGACGTCAAGGCCGCGTTCCGCCGTCCCGGCGTGGGCGCCGGCGCTGGCCGTGGTCCCGCTCCGGCGGCGCCCAAGACGCCGAAGACCACCAACGACAAGCCGCGCGGCCGTCTGACGCTCGCCACCGCCACGGGCGGCGACGACGAGCGGACGCGTTCGGTCGCCTCCTTCCGCCGCCGCGTGCAGCGGATGACCGGGCACCGGGCCTCCGACGCGCAGAAGGAACGCGTGATGCGCGAGGTGATCATCCCCGAGACGATCACCATCCAGGAACTGGCCAACCGCATGACGGAGCGGGCTGTCGACGTCATCCGCCTGCTGATGAAGCAGGGCGCGATGCACAAGATCACCGATGTGATCGACGCCGATACCGCTCAGCTCATCGCCGAGGAGATGGGCCACACCGTCAAGCGCGTTGCCGAATCCGACGTCGAGGAAGGCCTGTTCGATACGCCTGATATCGACGAGACCCTGGCGTCCCGCCCGGCGGTCGTGACCATCATGGGCCATGTCGACCACGGCAAGACTTCGCTGCTCGATGCGATCCGCAAGACCAAGGTCGTCACCGGCGAGGCCGGCGGCATCACCCAGCATATCGGCGCCTATCAGGTGACGACCCCGCTGGGCAGCCAGGTGACCTTCATCGACACACCCGGCCACGCCGCCTTCACGGCGATGCGTGCCCGCGGCGCCAAGGTGACGGACGTGGTCGTGCTCGTCGTGGCGGCCGATGACGGCGTCATGCCGCAGACCGCCGAGGCGATCCATCACGCCAAGGCCGCCGGCGTGCCGCTGATCGTGGCGATCAACAAGGTCGACAAGCCCGACGCCAACCCCGACCGGGTGCGTGCCGAGCTCTTGCAGTACGAGATCCAGGTCGAGTCGCTCGGCGGTGAGACCCTCGAGGTCTCGGTGTCCGCCAAGACCGGGCAGAATCTCGACAAGCTGCTCGAGGCGATCGCGCTTCAGGCCGAGCTGCTCGATCTCAAGGCCAATCCCGAGCGCCCCGCCGAAGGCACGGTCATCGAGGCCAAGCTTGACCGTGGTCGTGGTCCGGTCGCGACCGTGCTCGTCCAGCGCGGCACGCTGCGCACCGGCGACATCGTCGTTGCCGGCGCCGAATGGGGCCGCGTCCGCGCCTTGATCGCCGATACCGGTGCGCAGGTGAAAGAGGCTCCGCCCTCCATGCCGGTCGAGGTTCTCGGCTTCAACGGCACGCCCGAGGCCGGCGACCGCGTCGCGGTGGTCGAGTCGGAAGCGCGTGCCCGCGAGATCACCGATTATCGCGAGCGTCAGCGTCGCGATCGCCTCGCCGCGCGCGGTGCCGCCTCCGGTGCCGGCCGTTCGCTGGCCGAGATGATGCGCGAGCTCAAGGAAGGAGCGGGCCGCAAGGAGTTCCCGCTCGTCGTCAAGGGCGACGTGCAGGGCTCTGTCGAGGCCATCGTGGGAGCGCTCGAGAAGGTCGGCAACGAGGAGGTGCGGGCTCGCGTCCTGTCCTCGGGCGTCGGCGCCATCACCGAGTCGGACGTCACGCTCGCCCAGGCGTCGGGCGCTGTCGTGGTCGGCTTCAACGTGCGCGCCCACAAGGAAGCGCGCGAGGCGGCCGACCGGGCCGGCGTCGAGATTCGCTACTACAACATCATCTACAACCTGATGGATGACGTGAAGGACGCGATGTCGGGCCTGCTGGCGCCGACGCTGCGCGAGACCATGCTCGGCAACGCGTCGATCCTCGAGATCTTCAACGTCTCGAAGGTCGGCAAGATCGCCGGTTGCCGCGTCACCGACGGTACGATCGAGCGCGGCGCCAATGTCCGCCTGATCCGCGACAACGTCGTCGTCCACGAGGGCAAGCTGGGGCAACTCAAGCGCTTCAAGGACGATGCAAAGGAAGTCGTCGCCGGCCAGGAATGCGGCATGTCCTTCGAGAACTACCAGGACATGCGCCCTGGCGACGTGATCGAGTGCTACCGCGTCGAAGAGATCAAGCGCAGCCTCTGAGCTGCCGCGCGATCGTTCCGACCAGGACAACGATGGCCGGGCCCGAGGCCCGGCCATGACGTTCAACCGTCCGTCCGGTCCGATCCCGGAGAACGAGAACCATGGCAAAACCCATCAAGACATCCGGTCCGTCCCAGCGGCAGCTGCGCGTCGGCGAACTGATCCGGCACGCGCTGGCAGACATGCTCTCGCGCGGCGACATCCACGATGATGTGCTGGCGAAATACGTCGTCACCGTGCCGGAGGTGCGCCTCTCGCCCGATCTCAAGCTCGCCACGGCCTATATCATGCCGCTCGGCGGGCAGGATGTTAAGCCGGTGCTCAAGGCGCTCGAAGGCCACAAGCGCTATATCCGCGGCGAGATCGCCCATCGCGTGAACCTGAAATATGCGCCGGATGTCCGCTTCCGCGCCGATGAGAGCTTCGCGGAAGCCGAGCGCATCGATGCGCTGCTCGACACCGAGGAGGTCCGCCGCGACACGCTGCGCCAGCGCCTGAAGATCGACCAGGACCAAGAAGACGACGACCGTGACCATGACAACTGAGAGCACCCCCGAAGCCACCGAGAGCCGGGAGGGCAGCCCGGCCCCGCGTCCCAAGAAGCGCGACATCCATGGCTGGGTGGTGCTCGACAAGCCGGTCGGCATGACCTCGACCCATGCGGTCGCGGTGGTCAAGCGCGCCTTTTCCGCCAAGAAGGCCGGCCATGCCGGCACGCTCGATCCGCTGGCGTCCGGCCTGCTGCCGATCGCGCTCGGCGAGGCGACCAAGACCGTTCCCTTCGTCATGGACGGGCGCAAGGCCTATCAGTTTACCGTCGCCTGGGGCACGCAGACCGACACCGACGACACCGAGGGCAAGGTCATCGCGACCTCGGAGCTGCGTCCTGACGAAGCCGCCATCGCGGCCCTGCTGCCGCGCTTCACCGGCACGATCCTGCAGACGCCGCCGAAGTTCTCCGCGATCAAGATCGCAGGCGAGCGCGCCTACGACCTCGCCCGCGACGGCGAGGAGGTCCAGCTCGAAGCCCGTCCGGTCGAGATCGATGCACTCTCCATCGTCAGCCATGACGGTGCCACCACCACCTTCGAGGCCGAATGCGGCAAGGGCACCTATGTCCGCGCCATAGCCCGCGATCTCGGCCTCGCGCTTGGCTGTCTCGGCCATGTCGCGCATCTGCGCCGCACCCGCGTCGGCCCCTTCGCGATCGAGGATGCGGCCGGGGTGGAAACCCTGCGCGAAAGCCCGGAGCGTGCGCTCGAGGCGCTGCTGCCGGTCAAGGCCGCCCTGACGCTGATCCCGGAAATCGTGATGCATCGCGACGCGGCTGCCCGTATCAAGCGCGGCCAGAGCGCCTTGCTGCGGGGCGCCGGAGCGCCGGTGGAGGCGCAGGCAGCCTACGCCACCTGCGGCGGAACGCTGGTCGCGACCGGCTCGGTCGAGAACGGCGAATTCGTCCCCCACCGCGTCTTCAATCTCTGAAGGCGAACGCGGCACGCTCGGGCTCGGCCCGAGCATCTCATGCCGGAGAAGGCTCCCGGCGCGTTCTTGTCCTGAGATTCTCGGGTCTGCGCTTCGCTGCGCCCGAGAATGACGGCGCAGCGCGTCACGCCGCCCGCTTCAACCCATCCCGCAGCCAGATCGCGCCCAGCGCCGCCACGAGCCGGTCGATATCGGCGTCGGAGTGGAAGGGCGAGGGCGTGATCCGCAGGCGCTCGGTGCCGCGCGGCACGGTCGGGTAGTTGATCGGCTGGACATAGATGTCGAAGCGCGCCAGCAACTCGTCGCTGATCGCCTTACAGGCCTTCGCCTCGCCGACCATCACCGGCACGATATGGCTGGGATTGCCGAGATGCGGGATACCGGCGGCGTCCAGCTTTCGGCGTAGCGCCACGACGCGGTCCTGCTGGCGTTCGCGCTCCACCGCACTTTCCTTGAGATGCCGGATCGCCGCGATCGCGCCCGCCGCCACGGACGGCGGCAAGGAGCTCGAGAAGATGAAGCCGGAGGCGAAGCTGCGGATGAAATCGCAGAGCGCGGCCGAGCCGGTGACATAGCCGCCGATCACGCCGAAGGACTTCGCCAGCGTGCCCTGAATCAGCGTCAGCCGGTCGGTCAGGCCTTCGCGCTCGGAGATACCGCCGCCGCGCGGGCCGTAGAGCCCGACGGCATGGACTTCGTCGATATAGGTCATCGCGCCGAACTCGTCGGCGATATCGCAGAACTCCCGGATCGGCGCGATGTCGCCATCCATCGAATAGACCGACTCGAACGCAATCAGCTTCGGCCTGTTCGGATCGAGCGCAGCCAGCTTGCGGCGCAGGTCTGCGGGGTCGTTATGGGCGAAGATCAGCTTCTCGACACGCGAATGGCGGATGCCTTCGATCATCGAGGCGTGATTGAGCGCGTCGGTCAGGATGATGCAGCCGGGGATGCGCGCGGCGAGCGTCGACAGCGACGCCCAGTTCGACATGTAGCCGGAGTTGAATAGCAGCGCCGCTTCCTTGCCGTGCAGGTCGGCGAGCTCGCGCTCCAGCAGGACGTGGTAGTGATTGGTGCCGCCGATGTTGCGGGTGCCACCGGCGCCCGCGCCGCTGCCGTCGAGCGCCTCATGCATTGCCGCGAGTACTTTCGGGTGCTGACCCATGCCGAGATAATCGTTCGAGCACCAGACGGTGACGTCGCGCGGGCCGCCCTCGCCATGATAGGTCGCGATGGGGAAGCGGCCGGCCTGACGCTCCAGATCGGCGAAGACGCGATAGCGGCCCTCGCGGCGCAGCCCGTCCAGTTCGCGGCGGAAGAAATTCTCGAAATCCATTGCCAGCCTCCTGCGGCGCGCCTCTCCTAAGGCTTTCGGACGCGTCGCGGAATGGTGCGCGGTGTCGCGGCTGGAATTCTTCTACTTCGACCGTCCGGCAAGTTCCAGAATCGTTTCGAGCAGGACCTTGATCGCGATGCCGGCATCGGCCTCGCTCATGTTCTCCAATGGCGAATGGCTGATGCCCTTCTCGTTGCGCACGAAGAGCATCGCGGCTGGCGCGATCGCCGCCATGGTCATGGCGTCATGCCCGGCGCCGGAGGGCAGACGGCGGCCGGCGATGTTGCTGCCGCTGCGGGCGATGCCGGCTGTGAAGGCGTCCTGCAGGCGCGGATCCATCGGTACGGCAGAGGCCTTGGCATAGGGCGCGATCTCGAGCCCGACGCCGCGGCGCGCAGCGATCTCGGCGAAGCGGCTGCGGATTTCGGTCTCCATCGCGGCCAGCGTCTCGTTCTTCGGCGCACGGTAGTCGATGGTGAATTCGGCGGCGCCGGGCACGACATTGGTCGCGCCGGGCTCAGGCCTGAGCACACCGACCGTGCCGACCGCCAGCTCGTGCCCAGCCGCGATCTGCTCCAGCGCCAATGCCATCTCGGCGGCGGCGGTGAGGGCATCCTTGCGCAGCGCCATCGGCACGGTGCCGGCATGGCCGGCTTCGCCGGTGACGCGCACCCGCGCCCGGCTCTGGGCGTTGATGGCGGTGACGATGCCGACCGGCTCGTTTTCCGCCTCCAGCACGGGCCCCTGCTCGATATGGACTTCGAGATAGGCCTGGATCGAGCCGGGCTTGCGGGCGAGAGCCGCGATGCCGCCGGGATCGCCGCCGAAGGCGAGCAGCGCATCGCCGAGCTTCACGCCCTCGCTGTCGCGTGCGTCGAGCCAGGCCGGATCATAGGCGCCCGCCAGCGCCTCGGAGGTCGACAGATGCGTCGGGAAGCGCACGTTCTCCTCGTCGCCGAAGGCCACGACCTCGATCGCGAAGGGCAGGCTGATCCCAGCATCGCGCAGGGCTTGGACCGCGAGGATGCCGGCGACGACGCCGAGATTGCCGTCGAAGCGCCCGCCGTCCTTCACCGTGTCGATATGCGAGCCGATCAGCACGATCGGAGCTCCCGGCACCGTGCCTTCGCGCCGCCCCTGCACCGAGCCGGCGGCGTCGATGAAGGCGCTCAGCCCCGCCACTTCCATCGCGCCCTTGACCCATTCCGCCGCCTGCCGGTGCGCCGGCGAGAGGTACAGCCTCGTCAGCTTGCCCGGCTCGTCGCTGAAGCGGTTGAGGCCGGCGAGCGCGGCAAAGGCGCGGGCGCCGAGGACGGCGGCGGAGGGAAGCATCTGCGTCATCAGCGAAAGGTTAGAGCAGGGCTGGCGAAACTGCGACCGGCATTTTCGCCAAGCTGCTTGTCTCAGGCGGCATTGGTGGCGGTGCTTCCCGCCGGTTTCAGTAGGTCGCGCGCCCGCCCGACAGGTCGAACACGCCCGCCGTGGTGAAGCTGTTCTCGGCCGAGGCCAGGAAGGCGACCATCGAGGCGACCTCGTCCGGCAGCAGGAAGCGCCCGCGCGGGATCTTCGCCAGCATGTAGCCGATATGCTCCTCGCTCATCTGGTCGAAGATGCGGGTGCGGGCCGCGGCCGGCGTGATGCAGTTGACGGCGATGTCCTTGTCAGCCAGCTCCTTGCCGAGCGACTTGGTCAGCGCGATCACCGCGGCCTTCGAAGCCGAATAGGCCGAGGCGTTGGGATTGCCCTCCTTGCCGGCGATCGAGGCGACCAGGACGATGCGGCCGTAATTGCGCTTGAGCATGCCGGGAATGACCGCCCGGCAGCAATGCAGCGTGCCGTCGAGATTGAGCCGCATCACGCGCGCCCAGTCTTCGAGCGGATAATCCCAGGTCTTGTGGTTGGGTCCGGCGATGCCGGCGCTGGTGACGAGGATGTCGACGCTGCCATGCCTGGCTTCCAGCGCATCGCTTGCCTTCTGGACGGCGTCGGCGTCGGTGACGTCGACCGCAAGGCCCATCGCACCATGCCCGATCTCCGCGGCGGCCTTCTCGGCCAGCGTTCCGTCCAGGTCCCAGATCGCGACGGTCGCGCCGCTTGCGGCGAAACGCTCGGCAACGGCCCGGCCGATCCCTTGCGCCCCGCCTGTCACGATGGCGACGCGGTTCTTTAAATCGATTTGGTTCATGCCCCTCAGCCTCCCTATGTCGTTCGGACCAGCCTAGCCGCGCCAATCGGTACCGGCCAGAGGGCGCGTTCGTTTCGGACATTTGTGCAGACCAGCCATGCGCGGCGTTAAGGACGACGGCAGAAAATCGGTGCCGAAGGCCACTTCGAATCCGTCCCGGTTCGGGACGGTCGATGGCATCGCGTCCCGCGGTGGAACGGCCTGAGGGGCGGGAAGCCGGCATGGCTGAAGACCGAGGGGCAATTCGTGCCGCTTCGGAACAACGCATTGTTTCTGCAAGAGTTTTGCCGTTAACGCGAACCCGCGGATTTGGGGAAGGTGCCGTTCACCTTTCGCCAGACTTTGCCTTGACCCGTGCCTTGGAACGGCCATTACATTGATGTCATCAAGCGCCAACAAGTGCCAGGGGATCGACAGCTTCGTGCCCGCAACCGTCTCCATCACGATCGCCAGGGAAGCCGCCGACCGCAAACGCTCTGGCTACGCCAAGCGCGATATCGGTGGCGTTGGCATCGCCGTGATGGATCGCGAAGCAGCGATCGCCGAGCTTGCCGACGCAATCGCCACGGGGGGCCACGTCAAGCTCGCCTTCTGCAACGCCAATCTGGTCAACGTCGCCGCGAATGACGTCGCCCTGCAGCGCAGCCTCTCGACCTTTCTCGTGATGGCGGACGGCATCGGCGTCGATATCGGCAGCTGGATGCTTTACGGGGAGCCTTTCCCGGCCAATCTCAACGGCACCGATTTCCTCCCGGCCTTCTTTGCCGGACAGCAGCGCCCGATGCGGATCGCGCTGTTTGGGGGCAAGCCCGGTGTCGCAAACCGGGCCGTCGCGCAGCTCTCGCAACGCTATCCGAACCATCGCTTCAGCGCCCTGTCGCACGGCTTCTACGCGCCGGCCGAGGAAAAGCAGCTTCTCGACAGGCTGAAGGCCGAGCGGCCCGACATGCTGCTCGTCGCCATGGGCAATCCCCTGCAGGAGCGCTTCATCGCCGATAGGCTCGGACCGCAGCATTGCGCTGCAGCGGCGGGCGTCGGCGCGCTGTTCGACTTTTTCGCCGGCGAGGTGCCGCGAGCGCCCGATCTGGCGCGCAAGGCGCGCCTCGAATGGGCCTATCGCCTCTGGCTCGAGCCGCGCCGGCTCTGGCGGCGCTATGTGCTGGGCAATCCGGCTTTCCTGACGCGCATGCTGTGGCAATATGCGACCGGCGGCAGGCGCAGCGGGTGAGTTCGCCGGAGTGACCACTACATTCGCCTTGGCGACGCCGAGCTATCGGGGCGATCTCGATCGCTGCCGGCTGCTCTGCGCCAGCATCGATCGTTTCGTCACCGGCCAGGCCGTCCATTACCTGCTGGTGGAAGATCGTGACGTCCCGCTTTTTCGCGATCTCGAAGGGCCGCGCCGGCGTATCCTGCCCGAATCCCAATTGCTGCCGCACTGGCTGAAATCGATCCCGGATCCGCTGAGCTTCGGCAAGCGGCGGATCTGGACAGGGCTGGGCGCCGCGGCTCGCGGCCTGCCGCCGCTGCGCGGCTGGCATACGCAGCAATTGCGCAAGTTTGCTGTCGCCAAGGCCAGCAGCGAGGACGTCGTCCTCTTCGCCGATTCGGACATGCTCTTCGTCAGACCCTTCAAGCTCGAGAGCCTCCTGAGAGACGGGGCCATCCGCCTCTACCGCAAGCCGGACGCCATCACCGCCGACATGGCGCCCCATCGGCCATGGTGCGAGAACGCCGCAGCTCTGCTCGGTCTCGGCCGGCCCAGCTATCCGGGACCCGACTACATCAACAATCTCGTGAGCTGGCGCCGCGAGCATGTATTGTCGCTGCTGGCCAGGATCGAGCGCGAGAGCGGCCGCGACTGGGTCAGCGCCATCGCGCGTGACCGCCAGTTCTCCGAGTACCTGATCTACGGCTACTACCTCGAACGCGTGCTCGGGCTGGAAGCGGCCGGGCACTGGCCGGATGCCCGCGAGCTCTGCAAGGGCTACTGGTTGAACGAGGATATGGAAGGCTTCGATCGGCTCGGTTCCTTCGAGGAGGTGCTCGAACCCTGGCAGGTCGCCATCGGCATACAGTCCTTCATCGGCCAGCCGCTCGACCGGATCCGCGCGCTGTTCGAGCGGCAGGCCTCAGCGTGAGGCAGGCCGCCCGGCCCGCGCGAGCAGCCCGTAGGTGAAGCCGGCCGAGACGAGATAGACCAGCCCGAAGACGAGGTTCATCCAGCCGGCCCAGGCCTCGCCTTCGGCAAAGCGCGACATCACGGCCGAGATCAGCGCGGCCTTCAGCGCGGTCAACAGGCACAAAAGCGCGATGCGCGAGCCGGTCCGCTCCCGCGCATAGAGCAGCTCGGCATGATACTCGACGAGATTGCGGAAGGCCGGGACGAGCAGCATCGGCGCGAACAGATATGCGGCTTCGGAGACATTGCGGCCGAGCAGCCCCGGGAAAGGCTTGAGCGCGACGATGACCGCCATGAAGCCGGCGATCGAGATCAGCGCGATGCCGATCTCGAAGCCGGCGAGCCGCCTGAGGCCGCCGAGCCCGCGATCCGTCATGATCTTCTGCACCAGCATCTGGGTGAAGCTGCGCACCGGCATCGCCGTCAGGTCGATGACCCGGAGCGCGATGGCGTAGAGCCCGGCCGTGCGCTCGCCGGCGAGGCCGAGCACCAGCAGCTTGTCGAGCTCGGCCTGGATGTAGAAGACGATGTCGGCCGCACCCGCGTAGACTGCATCGGCCATGCGGCGCGGATAGAGGCTGCGCACCAGGCGCCAGCGCGACGCCGGCAGGAAGGCGGTCAGCGCGATCAGGGCGCTCGCCATCGTCGCGGCGCCATAGGCGAGGACCCAGCTTTCGAGGCTGGCATGGCCGAAGGTCATGAAGAGCAGCGCCGCGATCGTGCGCAGCCCCGAGCCGATGATGACGAGGAGCGCCGCTTGCCGGAAGCGGCGCAGGCCGTTGTTTACGATGGCGACGACCTCGACGGGCCGCCAGCCCAGCACTTCCGCGACGATGATGACCGCGAATGGTAGGATGGCGAGCCGGTCCGCGAACAACAGCGCATAGACGATGGCGGCGACGGCGGCGATCAGCGGCAGCGACAGCAGACTGAGCGCGCTGAAGCCCGCCAGATAGGCCCCGAGCAGGCGCGGCTTCACCGTCGCGACGCGATAGAGCGGCGAGATGAATCCGAAGGCGAGCAGGCGCGACAGGATCAGCCCCGTCGAGGACGCCGCAGCGAACAATCCGAATTCGCCGAGGGTCAACGTATTCGCAACGATGAGGAAGTAGACAAGGGAGATGGTGAGCCGGCCGGCGGAGCCGCTCAGGATGGTGAGGTAGGCGGAAATGGTGGCACGATCTGGCAGCATGGTCCGTTCTCGCGGCGGCTGGCCCGGCGCGTGCCCTCTTATGGCGGCATAGCGGTTCCGTCTTAGCTGAGAGGCGTTGCGCGACCCTAAACGAAACGAAGGCGTTCCTTTTTCATGCAGGAAACCGAAGTGGTCCGGACTGGAGCGATGCCAACGCGGCGCATGGCGCTGCAGGGAGCGGCTGCTTTGGTCGCCGCCGGCGCCGCGGCCGGCTCCGGCTCGGCAACGGCTGCACCACAGCCGATCCCGCTCGGCTCGGCCGCCGAGATCGATACGTTTCGCAAGGACCCGCGCTATCGCGAGGCGCTGACGCGCTATTGCGACGTGATCGTGCCGATGAACGACCTGAAGTGGGAGGCGCTGCGCCATGATCAGCCGCGCTTCGACTTCTCAGGTGCCGACGAGCTCGTTGCCTTCGCCGAAGCCAATCGGAAATCGCTGCGCGGCCATACGCTGCTATGGGGAGAGGCCCTGCCGCCCTGGGCCAAGCAGATGACGACGCGGGCCGAGGCCGAGCGCGAGCTCGTCAACCACATCGAGATCGTCGTCGACCGCTACAAGGGCCGCATCGCGACCTGGGACGTGGTCAACGAGGTCATCAAATACGATCCGCAGCCCGGCGAACCCTATCGCGACACGATCTGGCAGCGCCTGCTTGGCCCGGAGCATGTCGACATCGCCTTCCGCACGGCGGCCCGGACCGACCCGAAGGCGCGCCTCGTCCTCAATGATTTCCATTTCGAAGAGCCGGTGCCGGGCGCAGCCGCCCGCCGCAAGGTCGCGCTCGATATCTGCCGGCGCCTGAAGGACAAGGGCATTCCGGTGCACGGCATCGGCATGCAGGCGCATCTTTATGCCGAAAAGGGCATCGACGTGGACGGGCTGCAGCGCTTCATGCGTGATCTCGACGCGCTCGGTCTCGATGTCGAGATCACCGAGCTCGACGTGATCGACTGGAAGCTGCCGCCCGACCCCGGCCAGCGCGACAAGACGGCGGCGGCGCTGGTCTCGACCTTCCTCGCTGCCGTCTGTTCGGCGAAGCGGCCGAAGGCGATCGTCACCTGGGGACTGACCGATCGCTATTCCTGGGTTCACGAGACCTTCCCGCGCAAGGACAGTGCCCGCGCCCGGCCCTTGCCGCTCGATGCCGACTATCGGCCAAAGCCGATGCTGGCGGTGCTCGAAGGCTATCGGCGCGGGACGGCCTGATGAGGGACAGTGAAGCGTAGCGCCATGTTCACCACCGAGCCCGCCGCAAACAGAGGACAGGAGGCACCGGATCGCCCGGAGCGGCCGTCTGCGCCCGTCTCTGCGCAGTTCGCGAAACTGGCCGATCCCGCCTGGATCGCGGCGACGCTATGGACCCGGCGCGGGCTGATCCTGCTGATGGCCCTCCTCGGCCTCGGCCTTGCGGTGGTCGCCGGCCTGCTGATGACGCCGAAATACGTCTCGACGGCGCAGCTCTTCATCGATCCGCGCGACCTGCGCGTGCTGCAGAACGACGTCTCGCCCAGTTCGGTCGGCAGCGATCCGACCTCCATCACCGGCTATCTCGAAAGCCAGGCGCGGGTGATCGCCTCGGACAGCATCAAGTCGCGCGTCGTCGAGCGGCTCGGCCTCGACAGGGATCCCGATTTCGGTGGCGCCTCGCGCGGCTTCCTCTCCCGTCTGCTGGGCGGCAGTGATACCGCTCCCTCGCCGAACGCGGTGCTTTATGCGCTCGCGTCGCTCGACCGGAACGTCACCGTCCGGCGCGGCGAACGCACCTTTGTCATCGATATCGCCGTCACTGCGAGTGATCCCGACAAAGCCGCGAAGATCGCCAATGCGCTCGCCGAAGCCTATCTCGAAGATCAGGCGGCCGTCCGCTCCGAAGCGGCGCAGCGCGCGACCGCGTCGCTGACGGGCCGGCTGGAGGAGCTGCGCAACCGGCTGCGCATTGCCGAGGAGAAGGCCGAGAAATACAAGGAGGCCAACAATATCGTCGGCCTCAATGGCCGCTCGCTGAGCGAGGAGCAGCTTTCGCTCAACGCGGCCCAGCTCGTCGCGGCCCGGACGCGGACGACGGAAGCGAAGGCCAAATACGACCAGATCGCCGCGACGCGCGCATCCAGTGTCGAGGCCGGCGCTTTTCCCGAGGCCGTCGCCTCCAACACCATGACCGCCCTGCGTGCCCAGCTCGGAGCTGCGCTGGCGCGGGAAGCCGATCTTCTCGCTTCGCTGGGTGCGCGCCACCCGGCATTGGTTGCCGCCCAGTCGCAGGTCCGGGACGCTCGTCGCCAGATCGCCGACGAGCTCACGCGTATCGCCCGAGCCGCCAAGGCGGAGTATGACCGTGCCGCCGAAGCCGAGCGCCAGTTCGCCCGCCGTGTCGACCAGCTCACGACCGGCCAATACGCAGCCGGTCGCGCTTCGGTGCAGCTGCGCGAGCTCGATCGCGAGGTCGAGTCCTCGCGCGCGATCTACGACGCCTTCCTGCGGCGTGCCCGCGAAACGGGCGAGCTGGGCGGCATCGACACCACCAATGCCCGCGTCATCAGCCCGGCGATGCCGCCGCTGGAGAAGAGCGGAATCAGCCGCCGGACGCTCGCCCTGATCGGCCTGATCGGCGGTGGCGGCGCCGGAGCCGTTCTGGCGCTCGGCCTGGCGCTTTTCGCCGTACCCAGGCCGACGCCGGAGAGCGAGCGCCCGCCGCGCAAGCCGTTCTGGCGGCGTGTGCCTCGTCCTGTTGTGTCGGCCGCACCCGAGGAGCAGCCGGAAGCAGCGCCTGCTCCTGCGCCGCCACCGCCTCGCGCTGCGACGGCGTCACCGGACCCGCAGCCGGCAACCTCTCCCAAAGCGGAAGCATTGAGCAGGGCAGGTCTGCGCCGGCTCCTGGCAATCCAGGGCGGCCCGGCGGCCGCCAGCGTCGAGGCTCCCTCGGCGGCAGCACCAACACCGATGCTCGGCTCGATTCCGCCGGTTCGTCACCGCCGCTGGCGCCGCGACCCTGTCGAGCTGCGCTCGGTCTTTCAGTCGCAGGCCCATCTCGTCGATGTCATCGACAAGCCGCAGGCCGGCTTCGCCAAGGCGGTCGCCGCGATCCGGGCCGAACTGGCACGGGCGGGACAGGGCCGGGAGCGGCGCATTCTCGTCCTCGGCCTGCAGCTGCAGGCGGGCACAACCACGCTGGCCCTCAACCTGGCGCTCGATGCCGCTCAATCCGGCCTGCCGGCGCTGCTCGTGGATGCCGGAGACGGCACGTTGGGCTTGACCCGTGTCTTCGCGGCCGATGCC
This sequence comes from Allobosea sp. P4_C6, assembly GCF_056402015.1. NCBI lineage: Bacteria > Pseudomonadati > Pseudomonadota > Alphaproteobacteria > Hyphomicrobiales > Alloboseaceae > Allobosea > Allobosea sp. P4_C6. The sequence continues at coordinate 20,368 of NZ_JBFUIF010000012.1, read as the reverse complement.
CCGGCCGGCCTCGGCGATGTGCTCGGCGGCAGGCTTGCGCTGACGCGGGCGATTCTGAAGGACGAGGGCACGGGCCTGGCCTTCCTGCCTCGTGCGGGCGGACTGCCCTCGTCACTCTCCGGCGCGATCCAGAGCGAGTTGTTCGGCACGGCCCGCCGCTTCGGGCCGATCATTGTGGATGGCGGCAGCCTGGGTTCGGATGATCTCAGCCGGCGCTTTGCCGAGGCGGCGGACGACATCGTGCTGGTCGTCCGCGGGAGCAAGCCGGTCCCGGCCCAGATCGAGGAGTGGCGCAAGGAATTCGGCGCACAGGCCGGCAAGCTGCGCGGCATCGTGCTCAACGGCGTTTGAACGCCGCGCATGTGGCGCGGAGAGCCCGCGTCAGTTTTTCTCGGGCTTGCGATACTGCTCGTTTGCGACGCCGAATTCCGACATCAGCCGGCCGAGCGCGACCTGTGCGTGATAAAGGCCGATGAGGCCGGAGCGGGTCTGAATGGCGAGGGCGATTCCGCGCGGCACCGACGCGCCGAGGAGTGCCAGAGACTTCGCCAGCACCCGCAACCGGCCGTGAAGGCCGGGATGCTGCCGTCGCTCGATCGCGGCGGAGATCGCGCCATTGCGCAGGCCGCGCGCCGCGACCCAGCCGAACTCGCTGCGCCGGGCCGGCATCGTCTCGCGCTGCGCCGCCTCTTGCACCCACCAGAAGCGGAAGCCGGCGGCCTTGGCCCGCGTGAAAAAATCCGTATCGCCCCCGCCGGTGAAATCGAAGCTCTCGTCGAGGATGGGGAAGCCGAGCCGCTCGAGCACCTCGCGCCGGATCAGATAGTTGGCGCTGGAATAGAGCATCGGCACCGGGCCAGAGACGCTGTAATGCGAGCGAAAGACGGGATGGGCCGAGAGCCAGCTACGCGACGCATCGGCGAAGACGGGCGTGACCGAACCGCCGAACAGCGCGGCAGGGGCGGTGGCGGCAGCCCTGAGGAAGGCATCGAGCCAGCCGGGCTCGGCCTCCTCGTCGTCGTCGATGCCGAGGACCTGCTTAAGAGCCGGAAAGCGCGTCAACGCGCAGCGCCAGGCGGCGTTATAGGCCTTGCAGTTGCCCTGCCGCGGCTCGACGATCACCAGGCCCTTGAACAGTCCGGCCGCATGCAGCGCGGCCGCCCGCGCGGCGCCGGCCCGTTCGAGGCCTTCGTTCTCGACGACGATAATTGCGAAGTCGTGCCCGCCCTGCTGGCCGGCCAGCGAGCGCAGGGTCGCCTCCAGCAGGTCGGGGCGTTTGAAGGTCGGCACGCAGACGACGCTTTCGACGCCCGCAAGCGCCTCCGGCGGTGATTGCGCGATCACCGCGAAGCTTTCAGGCGTGTCGAAACGCGGCCCGCGATCCGTTCGCGAAGCCTTTTCCGCCATTGCGCCCCTGTCGTCGGCTGTCGTCATGGCTGTCAGCTTTAAGCTGTCGCGGCTTAAGGTTCGGTATGTCCGGCTGCGGAAAGAACGGCAGATCCGGGTAGCCGGCGTTGAGCATAGCCGGCGACGACGCTTGACCCGCAAAGGCAATGAGAAGACTGAAGGCCATCGACAGACGAGTCTTTCCTTGCGCCTGGCATTCCTCACCTCCCTCATTCCCGTCGCGCGGCCGGACACCGGCTTCGAGATCGCCAATGCCGCGATCCTCTCGGCGTTGCGCGAGGCCGGCCACGACGTGACGGCGATCGGCTTCCTGCGGCCGGGAGAGAAGCCCGCCGATCCGGAGAGGGCGGTCGTCGTCGCGCAGGTCGACATCGAGAATGCCGCTGTCTCGCCCTGGACTAAGCTGCATTGGCTGGTGTCGGCGCTTCGTTCCGGCCTGCCCGTCGCCTGCGCCAAGCTCCGGCTGGCGGGCGCCGGGAGCCTTGTCGAGACAGTGCGGGCCCAAGGCGCTTTCGACGCCATCATCCTGAATTCGGTGCTGCTGCCCGGCGCCTTTCCCGAGTTGCTGCAACTCGCCCCCTGCATCGTGGTCGAGCACAACATCGAGTACGTCTCGGCCCGCCAGAATGCCGAAACGGCGCGCAGCCCGATGATGCGCTGGCTCTTTGCACGCGAGGCGAGACTGCTCGAAGCGATCGAGCGCAGGCTCTGGCGTCAGGCGCGCTTCATCTGGACCTTGGCGGAAGAGGATCGAGAAGCGCTCGGGCCGGAATATCAGGATAAATCGAGCGCCTTGCCGCTGCTCGGCGCAGAATCTGTCGAAGCCTCGGCCGCTCCGCTCGATGAACCGCCGGCTTTCGACATCGGCCTGATCGGAACCTGGACCTGGGAACCCAACAGGGTCGGCCTCGACTGGCTCCTGCGCGAGGTCTGCCCGCTGCTGCCGGAGGGGCTGCGCATTGCCGTCGCCGGGCGCGTACCGCCGGAGCTACGCACGCCGCTCAATGTCACGCTCGTCGGGCGCGTGCCGAGCGCCGCCGCCTTCCTGCGCTCCTGCCGGATCGTCGCTCTGGCGAGCCGGGCGGGCACGGGCGTCCAGCTCAAGACGGTCGAGACCATGCAGCTCGGCCTGCCGGCGGTGGCGACCTCGCTCTCCTGCCGCGGCCTCTCCGACCTGCCGGCGAATTTCACGCTGGCCGACACCCCGCAGGATTTTGCCGCGGCTCTGGCGGCGCGCCTTGCCATCATCCATGTCGGCGATCGGCAGCGTATCGATGGTGCGGATTTCCTTGCTGGCCAACGCAGCGCCCTGTCGCAAGGGTTGGCGCGCGGCCTCGCCGCTGCGACAGGCTGAGCGGCCCTAGTCCGACGGGGTAGACCTTTCACGTCGGCGGCCGCGGATCAGGCTCATTTCGGCCGGTCGCACGAACAACCAACCCGCGAGTGGAAAACGGCTCGGCGCAGTGCCCGCAGCGCGGGCCTTGTGATCCTGCGACGTGCGCCCTCCCAGAACCCGTTCGAGCGGTTCCCGGCAATGCAGTCTCGGCTTCCGTCGCGCCATCGGCACAACCCGGTCATGTGACTTTGTCATTGGCCGGAATGCCACGATTCATCAATGATTTGGTACTTGGGACGAAACGCGGGGCCGGCCTTCGATGCCGACCGGGTCGAGGGGCGATGAGCGAGGATCGGCAGACCGGTCGGCAAAGCCGATCAGGTTCGGAAGACGACGCGCCCGCCTGGCAGGAGCCGGCGGCCCCACCGCCATCCCGCCCCGATATCCAGATCGAAGCGCGCACGCCGATCGTTTTCTCGGACGTGCCTGATGGACCGGAGCCGGGGGCAGCCAACTGGCTCGCCCATCGTCGGCGCCGGCTGCGGCACTGGTGGCGCGGCGCGAGCCCGAACCTGCGCGGCTCCGTCTTCATGCTCTCGGCCCTGCTGGTCTATGCGGTGATGGTCGCCGGCATCAAGCATGTCGGGCAGGCCGTCCCGCTCGCGCAGATCCTGCTGATCCGGCAGGTGATCATGACGGCGATCCTGCTCGCCTTCGCGGCCGGCAGCCTGCGGCAGGCGCTGCACACCGAGCGGCTCGGCCTGCAGGTCTTCCGCAGCGTGATCACGCTGCTCTCCATGCTCTGCGGCTTCACTGCCGTTGTGAAGATACCGCTCGCCCAGGCGACCGCCATCGGCTTCAGCCAGGTGCTGTTCGTCACGATCGCCGCCGTGCTCGTGCTGAAGGAGGCGGTCGACGGTCGCCGCTGGGCCGCGACGATCATCGGCTTCATCGGCGTGCTCATCATGCTGCGGCCGAGCAGCGACGGGCTCGATACCTACGCGCTGCTCTCGCTCGCCGGCGCCATCTTCGGCGCGGGCATCACCGTCAGCGTCCGCAAGCTCGCTTCGAGCGAGCGCACCGACACGATCCTGCTCTACCAGGGCATCGTGCTGATCGCCCTGCTGGCCGTGCCGGGTTGGCTCTGGTGGCAGCCGCCGACGCCGAACCAGTGGTTCTGGCTGATCACCCTCAGCCTGTTCGGCACCGCCGGGCAGTGGCTGATCACCCGCGCCTACCAGGTCGGCGAGGCGGCGGCGCTGGCGCCGCTCGATTTCAGCCGCTTGCTGCTGGCGAGCTTCACCGGCTTCGTCTTCTTCGCGGAGATTCCGGCGATTACCACCTGGATCGGCGCCGCCATCGTGATCGGGGCGACGCTCTATACCATTCGCAAGAATGCCCGGGTCGCCGCCGTTCCGCCGGCTTCGGCCTGAGCCGGACCCCGACGCGGGATTGCGCCGACGGCGAGCGGGGCGCTATGAATCGGCGCACGCCTCTCCCGCGTGCGCCGCGCGACCCTGATCGCGGCATTCGGCGAGCCAGCCGGCCGAACCGGCACCCAGAGGCCAGATCATGCGCATTGAGAACGATCCGAAGCTCGACTTTCGCGACGTCCTGATTCGCCCCAAGCGGTCGACGCTCGGCAGCCGCGCCCATGTCGATGTCGAGCGCAGCTTCCGCTTCCCGCATACCGGCAAGGACTGGAAAGGCTTCCCGCTGATCGCGGCCAATATGGACGTGGTCGGCACCATGGCGATGGCGCGCGCGCTTCTGAAGAACGGCGCGATGGTCGCCCTGCACAAGCATTACAGCGCCGAGGAGCTGATCGCCTTCTTCCGCGAGCCTGAATCGGCCAACGCCTTCTATTCGCTCGGCACCACCGATGCCGACCACGACAAGCTGAAGGCGGTCCATGCCCAGTCGCCGATCGGGAAGATCTGCCTCGATGTCGCCAATGGCTATACCGAGAAGTTCGTCGATACCGTGAAGGCGACGCGCGCCGCCTTTCCTGATGCGGCGATCATGGCCGGCAACGTCGTCACCGGCGATATGACCGAGGCGCTGCTGCTGGCCGGCGCTGATATCGTCAAGGTCGGCATCGGGCCGGGTTCGGTCTGCACCACCCGCAAGATGACCGGCGTCGGCTATCCCCAGCTCTCGGCCATCATCGAATGCGCCGATGCGGCCCACGGGCTGAAAGGCCTCGTCTGCGGCGATGGCGGCCTGACCGTGCCGGGCGATGTTGCCAAGGCCTATGGCGGCGGCGCCGATTTCGTGATGATGGGCGGCATGCTCGCCGGCCATGACGAATGCGAGGGCGAGATCCGCTACGAGGAGCACGACGGCGAGAAGGTGCCGGTCGCGATGACCTTCTACGGCATGTCCTCCGACACGGCGATGAAGAAGTATTCGGGCGGCGTCGCCAAATACCGGGCATCGGAGGGCAAGACGGTCGAGGTGCCCTATCGCGGCCCCGTCGGCGACACGATGCAGGAATTGATGGGCGGCGTGCGCTCGGCGATGACCTATATCGGCGCGGTCAGCCTCAAGGAGGTGCCCAAGCGCACCACCTTCATCATGGTCGGCAGCCAGCTCAACACGGTATTCGGCAACTGACCCTGCAGCTCAGGCCGGAACGGGCTGGGCCTTCGGCTGCTCGCGCATCAGGAACACCATCGCGCCGGCGCCCAGCGACAAGGCGACGGCGCTGAGCCAGACCGCGTCGTAGCGCGCGCTTATGTCGACGAGATAGCCGCCCATGAAGGCGCCGGCCGCGGCGCCGACAGAATGGCCGGCCGAGATCAGGCCCATAGTCAGCCCCATCACGCGCAGCCCGAGATGGCTGGCGGCGAGGCTCGCGGTGACAGGTATAGTGGCGTAGTCGACGGCGCCGAACAGCACGGCGAAGGTCACCAGCATCTCGTAATCGGCACCGACGCGCATCAATACGAGGAAGGTGAGGGCGCGCAGGACATAGATCGAGCCGAGCAGCGCGACGCGGTTCATCCGGTCGGTCAGCCAGCCAGCCCCGACCATGCCGGCGAGGTTGACCGCCGAGAGGATGCCATAGGCCGCCGCGCTCGGGACCGGGCCGAAGCCGCAATAGGCGGCATAGGGAATGAGATGGGTCTCGATCACGCCGGCCGTGGTGTAGCCGCAGATCAGGAAGCTCCAGAACAGGATGTGGAAGGCCGGCTGGCGCAGCACGAAGCGCAGATCGGTCGATAGCGTGTGGGACTCAGCGCGGCGTGCCGGCGCGGCTGGTGCGTCCTTGGCCGACAGGGTCCTCCACAGCAGCGGCGCCAGCGCCAGGCAGGCGATGCCGATGGCCAGGAAGCTCCAGCGCCAGCTGAAGGTCGCCAGCAGCACGGCGACCAGCGGCACGATCAGGAATTGCCCGCCGGTCGCGCCCGATGTCGCGATGCCCGTGGCAAGCCCGCGCTGCGCGTCGAACAGCCGGGCGACCGCCGTCGAGACGACATGGGTCGCGACGAAGCCGAAGCCGATCGCCGCGATCCCGCTGAAGCCGAGCAGGAAGACGACCGGGCTATTGGTCGAGGCGACGAGGAGGCAGCCGATGCCGACCAGCAGCAGGCCGAAGGTGAGGGTGGCGCGCACGCCGTAGCGGTCGGCGGCATGCCCGGCAAAAGGGGCGGTCAGCGCCATGACCAGCAGGGTCGCGGCAGCGGCGCCGGAGATGAAGCTGCGCGACCAGCCGAAATCCTGCATCAGCAGCGGCATCACCAGCCCGAGCGTCGCCCGCGCCGAGAACGAGATCGCGAGCGCCAGGAAGCCGAAGCCGACGAGAACCCAGCGGAGGAAGGGCGAAGGAGAGCGAGCGGGAGCCATGATCTGTCCTCGGATGATCCGCTAGCCATTCCGCAACGCACCTCCGCCGGCAAACGATGGTTTCACCTTCGGTGTTTAGCTGTGCTAAACAATGTCATGACCATCCGCCTCTCGCTGCTGCAGACCTTCGTCACGGTCGCCCGCTCTGGCCGGATGCGCGATGCGGCCGCGCAGATGGCGCTGACGCCGGGCGCGATCAGCCAGCGCATCCGCGAGCTGGAGGAAGGCGCCGGGCGTCGCCTGTTCACGCGGACGCAGGCCGGCGTCGAACTGACGAGCGCGGGCCGCAAGCTGCTGGACACGCTCGACGGCCCGTTCCGCCGAATCGAGGAGGTCAGCCGGGAGCTGTCGGCCTCGCCGTCGCGCCGTGTCACGATCACGACGATGGCCTCCTTCGCCGCAAACTGGCTGGTGCCGCGCCTCGCCGGCTTTTCAAGGCTCCATCCCGAGATCGACATCGCGCTCGAGACCGACAACCGCGTCGTGGATCTGAAGCGAGAGCCGATCGATCTCGCGATCCGCCATGGCCTCGGAGACTATCCCGGGCTCGAAACCACCTGGCTGATGGCGCCGGAGCTGATCGTGGTGGCGAGCCCTGCCTTGCTGGATGCCCATCCTCCGATTGTTTCGCCGGCGGATTGCCTGGCTTTCCCGCTATTGCACGACATCGACCGCGCCGACTGGCCGCTCTGGCTCCTGGCCCAGGGCGTCGAGGCGCCGCGCGAGTTGAAGGGGCCGTCCTTCTCCGACGACCATTTGCTGGTCAGGGCCGCTGCTGCCGGGCAGGGCATCGCGCTCGTCCGGGACGTTTATGCCGATGACGACCTGCGCAATGGCCGGTTGGTCCAAGCCATTTCCGTGCAGTGGCCGACGAAGCTCGCCTATTACGCCGTCGGCACGTCAGAGGCGTTGCAGAAGCCGGCGGTTCGGCGCTTCCGGGACTGGCTCGTCGCCGAGGCGCGAGGCTCCTGACAGCGTCCGGCAGGGGCGCCGCGACCCCGCTGGATCGGGGGTTCTCCGGGTGCTATCGCTTTCGGTGCGGCTGTTGCATAGTCCGGTCTCCAGCATAGAAAGCCGTCAATGGCTTCGGGGAGACGGATATGACGATCAGGATTTTGAGCGTGGCGGCGGTTCTCGCTGCCGGAGTTTCGTTCGCGCAGGCGCAGCAGCTCGCCCCGAGCCCGACACTGGATGCCGTCAAGGCGCGCGGCAATCTCGAATGCGGTGTGCATCTCGGCCTGCCCGGCTTCTCCTTCGCCAACGATAAGGGCGAATGGAGCGGCCTCGACGTCGATTACTGCAAGGCGCTTGCCGCCGCCGTCCTCGGCGATGCCACCAAGGTGAAGTACACGCCGACCTCCGTGCAGCAGCGCTGGCCGATCCTGCAATCAGGCCAGGTCGACGTGCTCTCGCGCAACTCGACCATCACCTTCTCGCGCAATGCGACGCTCGGCTTGAACTTCCAGGGCATCAACTTCTACGAGGGCCAGACCTTCGTCGTCCGCAAGTCGACGGGCGTGAAGGAAGCCGCCGGCCTCGACGGCGCCTCGGTCTGCGTCGCCGCCGGCTCGACCGAGGAGAAGAACGCCGCCGACTGGTTCCGCGAGCGCAACCTCAAGGTCACCATCACCAATTTCCAGAAGAACGACGACGCCATCACCGCCTATGATTCCGGCCGCTGCGACGCCTATACCGCCGGCGTCGGCGCCCTTGCCGGCCAGCGCGCCAAGCTCAAGAATCCCGACGAGCACGTCATCCTGACTCAGCCGATCTCGAACGATCCGCAGGGCCCCGTGACGCGCTGGGGCGACGAGCGCTGGCAGCTCATCGTCCGCTGGGTGCTGAACGGCACGATCGCGGCCGAGGCGCTCGGCGTCACCTCCAAGAACGTCGATGAGATGAAGGCCAACTCGAAGAACACTGAAGTGCGCCGTCTGCTCGGCGCCGAGGGCGGCTTCGGCGCCATGATGGGGCTGTCGAACGACTGGATGTACAACGCGATCAAGCAGGTCGGGAACTACGGCGAGAGCTACGAGCGCACCGTCGGCATGGGCTCGCAGCTGAAGCTCGAGCGTGGCCAGAACCAGCTCTGGACCAAAGGCGGCCTGCTCTTCACCCCGCCCTTCCAGTGAGAGCGGCTTGAAGAGCCTCTCCTCCACCGGATGAAGCGCACCGTCATCCCGGACAAGCCGCTCTAGCGGCGCCGATCCGGGGTCCATGCCTGACCGTTCCGGCATGGATCCCGGGTCTCCGCTTCGCTGCGCCCGGGATGACCGCGCGCTCGTGATACTCTCGACAGGCAAGGCGCATGACGAAAGCCCTGTCCATCATCAACGACAAGCGCGTCCGCGACTGGATCTACCAGATCGCGGTCGTCGTCTTCCTCGTCGGCATGACCGTCTTCTTCGTGCGCAACGCCTCGGAGAACATGGTCAAGGCCGGCATCGCCTCGGGCTTCGACTTCCTCTGGCGCACCTCGGGCATCGAGGTGCCCTTCGTCCTGACCGGCTACACCCAGGCCGACAACATCCTCGGCCTGTTCTGGGTCGGCGTCGCCAACACCATGCTGGTGACGGTGATCGCGATCGTGCTGGCGACGCTGCTCGGCTTCGTCGTCGGCATCGCCCGGCTGTCGGCGCACTGGCTGCTGTCGACCATCGCCGGGGCCTATATCGAGTTCGTCCGCAACATCCCGCTGCTGTTCTTCGTGCTGTTCTGGTATTTCGGCATCATCGCCGCCCTGCCGGCACCGCGCCAAAGCATCAGCCTGTTCGGCGTCGCCTTCCTCAACAATCGCGGCGTGACGATCCCGCTGCCGGACGGGCTGGAGAATTTCCGCGTCGCCGGCCTCGTAATCCTCGTCAGCGTCCTCGCCTACTCGGCCTTCGCGATCTGGGCGCGCCGGCGCCAGGAGCGTACCGGGCTGCACGCGCCGACTTTGCGGGTCGGCCTCGCCCTGCTGCTCGCCGTGCCGCTGCTGGCTATCGTCTGGGCCACTCTGGCGACGCGCTGGGACGTCCCGGCGCTGCGCGGCTTCAACTATCGCGGCGGCTTCGCCGTCATCCCCGAATTCGTCGCGCTGCTCGCGGCGCTCGTCACCTATACGGCCGGCTTCATCGCCGAGATCGTCCGCGGCGGAATCCAGTCCGTCTCGCATGGGCAGACCGAGGCCGGATCGGCTCTCGGATTGCGCTCCGGCCAGATTCTGCGGCTCGTCACCATCCCCCAGGCGTTGCGCGTGATGATCCCGCCGCTGACCAACCAGTATCTCAACGTGCTGAAGAACTCGTCCTTCGGCGCGGCCATCGCCTATCCCGACGTGGTCAGCCTGTTCATGGGCTCGGCCCTCAACAACACCGGCCAGGCGATCGAGATCATCGCCATGACGCTCGCCGTCTATCTCGTCATCGGCCTCGCCGTTTCGGCGATCATGAACTGGTACAACGCCCGTATCGCCCTGGTGACGCGATGAACCGCGTCTCGTCCCTCTCCCTCTGGCGCGAGCGTCTGTTCGGCACGCCCTTCACCGGCTTCGTCAGCGTGGTGCTGGCCTTCGTCATCGCCTGGCTGGCGGTGCCGCTGATCCGCTGGGCGGTGATCGATGCGACCTGGACAGGTACGACGCGGGCAGACTGCGCGCCGGGCGGCGCCTGCTGGGTCTTCATCCGCGCCCGCTTCGGCCAGTTCATGTACGGGCTCTATCCCCCGGACCAGCGCTGGCGGGTCGATATCGCCGGCATCGCCTTCTTCATCGGCATCGCTTCGGTCGTCTTCGCCCCGCAGCGGCTCAAGCTGAAGCTCGGCATCATCATGCTCGTGCTGCTGCCGCCGCTCGGCATCTGGCTGCTCTCGGGCGGGTTCGGGCTGCGCTATATCGAGACCCGCGAATGGGGCGGGCTGATGCTCACCTTGTTCATCTCGGTCTATGCGAGCCTGATCGCGATCCCGCTCGGCATTCTCTTCGCGCTCGGCCGCCAGTCGGAATTGCGCGTCATCCGGCTGATCAGCATCGTCTTCATCGAGTTCTGGCGGGGCGTGCCGATCATCGCGGTGATCTTTCTCGCCTCGCTGCTGCTGCCACTGATCCTGCCGGGCGGCATCGGTATCGACCGGCTGGCGCGCGCCGTGATCGGGCTCGGCTTCGTCATCGCCGCCTATATGGCGGAGGCCGTGCGCGGCGGCCTGCAGGCGCTGCCCAAGGGCCAGCGCGAGGCGGCGACGGCGCTCGGCCTGAACTACTGGAAGGCGACCGGCCTGATCATCCTGCCGCAGGCGCTGCGCATCTCGCTGCCGGCGATGACCAACGAGTTCATCGCCCTGATCAAGAACACGACGCTGGTGCTGGTCGTCTCGATCCTCGACCTGCTCGGCATCGCCCAGGCCTCGCTCGCCGATCCCAACTGGGTCGGCATGAACATGGAGGCCTATGTCTTCTCGGGCTCGATCTACTGGCTGATCTGCTTCGCGCTCTCGCGCTGGAGCCGGTCTCTGGAGAACAGGCGCAGGTTGTAACGGCGGCGTCGCGGAACCTTGCCGTCATTCCCGGGCGGGGCGAAGCGCAGACCCGAGAATCTCGTGAGGAGAGGTCACCGATGGCCCCTTCGGCCAGAGATGGTCGGGTCAAGCCCGCCCATGACGCGCTCTCTACGACTCAACAAAAAACCGGCCCGAAGGCCGGTTTTTTCTCTTTCGAGATGGCTCCCGCCTCAGGCGCGCACTTTGCTCCGGTCGCGCCGGCGGTCGGCGGCGGGCTGGTAGGCGATGCGCGAGTGGTGGCTGCAATAGGGCATGCCGGTCTGCGAGCGCGCGCCGCAGAAGCGGAACTCCGGCGTCGTCGGGTCACCCATCGGCCAGCGGCACATATACTCGCGCAGATCCATGATGGTGACGCGCTCCGAGAACGGGGTCACCACATCCTCCGAGGGAGCCGGGGCTGCTTCGGTCTCGGCTTCCGGGGAGAAATCGGGCGCCAGCGCATGAGCGCCGCGCGTCGCGGTGGCCGGCCCCGCCATGGGGTGGCTCGGCGAGCGCGTCGGCGCCTTGCGGGGGGCGGCATTGCGTGGCGTGGCCGGTTGGGCCGCGCTCTTGGCCCGGCCCGAAAGGCCGAGACGGTGAACCTTTCCGATCACCGCGTTGCGCGTCACATTGCCCAGCTCGGCGGCGATCTGGCTCGCGCTCAGACCGTCGCTCCAGAGCTTCTTGAGCAGCTCGACGCGCTCGTCAGTCCATGCTCCGGCTTCGTTCATCCGCATCACCTATCTTGTCCGGCCGGTCCTTGCGGAACCCGCCTTTAAGGGCGCTTCATGACGGAATCCGGGATCAGCGGCTTTGTCGCTGAGACAAAACCGTTGCTGCCGCTACAGACGGTACAGGGGACGCCGCACGAAATGTCGTATCTGACGAGGACGACCATACAAGCTGCGGTGACTCGCGAACAAGAGTCGGCGAATCCGAAAACAGCTTTTCCCCAGGCGATTCGCGATTGGGCCGTCAAGCGAATCCTTTTGGCAACACTGTCGCCACGGCTTTGAATTGACAGTTCCGGCCGCCTTAAGCATATTTATCCACAAGGTGACGCCGCCCGCTCGGGCGGCGCTTATGTTTGCGGATCAAGGCCCCGAACGATGCGGATGACGGCGCGACGAGAAGGCAGGAGCTGGGTGCGACGATAACGTCGTCACCGGGTCTCATCATGGCTGCAACCTGCAGCGTCCATCCCGGATCGTCGTTCTTCAGTTCAGCGCCAATCCGTTCTCACCCCGTCCCCCTTCGTGAGGATATCCATTCCATGGCTCCCGCCCCTGTTTCCGCCAGCCAGTCCGTACTCGTGCCGACCTATGCCCGCGCCCCCGTCGCCTTCGAGCGTGGCGAAGGCCCCTGGGCGATCACGGCCGACGGCACGCGCTATCTGGATTTCGGCGCCGGCATCGCCGTCAATGCGCTCGGCCATGCGCACCCGCATCTGGTCAAGACGCTGACCGAGCAGGCCGGCAAGATCTGGCACACCTCGAATCTCTACGGCGCGCCGGATGGCGAGCGCCTCGCCCGCAGGCTCTGCGAGGCGACCTTCGCCGAGCGCGTCTTCTTCACCAATTCGGGGGCCGAAGCGAACGAGTGCGCCATCAAGATGGCGCGGAAATACCACGCGGCGAAGGGCAATCCCGAGCGCTACCGCATCATCACCTTCGAGGGCGCCTTCCACGGCCGGACGCTGGCGACCATCGCCGCCGGCGGCCAGCAGAAATACATTGACGGCTTCGGCCCCAAGGTCGACGGTTTCGACCAGGTGCCCTTCGACGACGAGAAGGCGCTGCGGGCGGCGATCACGCCGGAGACGGCCGCGCTGATGATCGAGCCGATCCAGGGCGAGGGCGGCCTGCGCTCCGTGCCGCCGCGCTTCCTCAAGCTGCTGCGCGAGCTTTGCGACGAGAACGGCCTGATGCTGGTCTTCGACGAGATCCAGACCGGCGTCGGCCGCACCGGCAAGTTCTTCGCCCATGAGATGTACGGCGTCACGCCCGACATCATGTCGATCGCCAAGGGCATCGGCGGCGGCTTCCCGATGGGCGCCTGCCTGGCGACCGAGGAAGCGGCGTCGGGCATGACGCTCGGCACGCACGGCACCACCTTCGGCGGCAACCCGCTCGCCATGGCGGTCGGCAACGCCGTGCTCGACGTGGTGCTGGAGCCTGGCTTCATCGAGCGCGTCGGCCAGATCGCGCTCCGGCTGAAGCAGTCGCTCGCCGAGCTCAAGGACAAGCATCCCGACATCATCGCCGATATCCGCGGCGAGGGCCTGATGCTGGGCCTCAAGCTGCACACGCCCAACACCGATTTCGTCAACGAAGCCCGCGCCCACGGGCTGCTGGTGGTCGGTGCCGGCGATAATGTCGTGCGCCTGCTGCCGCCGCTGATCATCACCGAGGCGGATGTCGCCGAGGCCGTGTCGCGGCTCGACAAGACCGCCGGCGCCGTCGAGGCGACGCTGAAGCGTCCGGCCGCCGAATAAACTCAACCGATCCATCCCGCGAAGCGAAGGAAGCGCCCGTGACGCGCCATTTCCTCGACCTCTCCGATTTCTCCGGCAGCGAGCTGCGCGCCATCCTGCGCGCCGGCGAGGAGATGAAGGCGCGACGTCGTACCCCCGCCGCCGTCGGCGACCGCCTGCTCGAGGGCAAGGTCATCGCGATGATCTTCGAGCAGCCCTCGCTGCGTACGCGCGTCTCCTTCGACGTCGGCATCCGCGAGCTCGGGGGATCGCCGATGATGGTCGCCGGTCATGAGATCGAGCTCGGCGAGCGCGAGACCATCGCCGATACCGCGCGCGTGCTGTCGCGCTATGTCGACGCGATCATGATCCGCATCCTCGACCACGATTCGCTGGTCGAGATGGCGAAATATGCCACCGTCCCGGTGATCAACGGCCTGACCAAGCGCCAGCACCCCTGCCAGGTCATGGCCGATGTCATGACCTTCCAGGAGCGCAAGGGCGCGATCGCGGGCAAGCGCATCGCCTGGACCGGCGACACCAAMAACGTCCTGACCTCCTGGGTCCATGCCGCAGGRCGGCTCGACTTCGAATTGTCGATCGCGACGCCCGAGGAACTGGCACCGCCGCCAGCCCTGATCGCCTGGGCGAAGAAGCAGGGCGCCAAGCTCTCGCTGACCCATCGTCCCGAGGAAGCGGTCGAAGGCGCCGATTGCGTCATCACCGATTGCTGGGTTTCGATGGGGGACGACGACGAAGGCACCCGCCACAACCTGCTGCGGCCCTACCAGGTCGACGACAGATTGATGGAGCGCGCCGAAAAGGACGCGATCTTCATGCACTGCCTGCCGGCCTCGCGCGGCGAGGAGGTCACCGATCAGATCATGGACGGCCCGCAATCGGCCGTCTTCGACGAGGCCGAGAACCGGCTGCACGCGCAGAAGGGCATCCTCGCCTGGTGCTTCGGCGGGGTGGCGGCCTGATGGCCGTGGGCGACGCGAGCGACACCGCCGGGCTCGACGATCGGGTCATTCCCTTCGCCGTGCCCGATCTCGACGTGCGCGGCCGCGTGGTGCGGCTGGGCGCCTCAATCGATACGATCCTCGATCGCCACGGCTATCCCGCGCCCGTCTCGCGCGTGCTCGGCGAGGCTGCGGCGCTCACCGTGCTGCTCGGCACGGCGCTGAAGTTCGATGGCCGCTTCCAGCTCCAGACCAAGAGCGATGGCGCCATCTCGATGATGGTGGTCGACTTCAACGCGCCCGACAATTTCCGGGCCGTGGCCCATATCGACGAGGCCAAGCTCGCGGAGGCGATCGCCCTGGACAAGCTCTCGACCGGCGAGTTGCTGGGCGAGGGACATCTTGCGATGACAGTCGACCAGGGGACGGCCACGACCCGCTACCAGGGCATCGTCGCGCTCAAGCGCCAGAGCCTCGAAGAAGCCGCGCATCAGTATTTCCGCCAGTCCGAGCAGATCCCGACCCGCATCCGGCTCGGCGTCGGCACGGTCACGACCGGTGGCCGCCCGCAATGGCGGGCCGGCGGCATCCTCGTCCAGTTCATGCCGCATTCGCCGGAGCGGCTGCGCGCGGCCGACATCCACCCGGGCGACGCACCGGAAGGCCACGAGATTCTCGCCAACGCCGACCCGGACGGCGTCAGCGACGACGCCTGGATGGAGGCGCGCTCGCTGGTCGAGACGGTCGAGGATCACGAGCTGCTCGATCCGATGCTCGAAAGCGAGCGCCTGCTCTACCGGCTCTTCCACGAGCGTGGGGCGCGCGTCTTCGAGCCGGTCCTTGTCCATGAGGCCTGCCGCTGCTCGCGCGAGCGCGTGCTGACGATGCTGCGCGGCTTCTCGCCCGACGATCGCCAGGCGATGATCGCCGATGACGGCAAGCTCGGCGTCACCTGCGAGTTCTGCTCCCGGCGCTACAGCTTCGACCCGGCCGAGGTCGAGCAGGGGCTTGCGGCGGGGTCATAGGCGCACCGAGACCGCGGGAACCCCTCTGACATTGCCTGCGTGGTTCGGGATCAGCGAAGGTGGCGCTCGATTGCAGCTCGAATCGGAGATCGCTTTGCCTGAGCGGTTTCAGATGACAATTGGTGCCGATGCCGAGGTCTACCGCGCCCTGTTGTGCTGGCGCAAATGCGACGAGTTAGGCGTGGCCTCCGGTACGACTACGAGGAGTTATATAACGTCACCGTCGTGCGTTGCCGATCAGGCCATTCGGTTGAGCTTCTCATTCGCGCCAGCTCGCCCTTTACCCGTCCCACATTCGCGGGGCTTGGCGAGTCCGCTTTGTCCCCCGCAATGACCTCGTTGCCGCGTATTCCCTCAAGATCAGCGTGAACACGCGGTAATCGCAACCACAACAGGCAGCTCCGCCAAATCCGTGACGGGTTTGTTGGGGGGCAAGCTTCCGGGGTAGGTTTGGCGTCTGCCATCAAGCCCTCGGCCGGCCTCTCCGCTACCACGAAAACTTGATGCCCACGCGGCCATCATAGGCATGAGAGCGTCCATCGAGGCCGATCGAGTAACCGGCGGAGGCGTAGATCGCAGTATTCCTCGTGATCTGCGCATCGATCCCGGCCTTGATCTCGCCCCAGGCTCCGCCAAGATCCGAGCGGAAGGGGATAAAGCCGGTCGCCGAGGAGAACGAGGTCTTGGGGCTGCCGAGGAACTCGTCCCAGAGGCTCGCCTTCAGCCAGGCGGTCATCATGCGCGGTTTGGAAGTCGTTGTCCCCTCTTCGAGCGCCCAGCTTCTGGCGAGGCGAGCGCCGATCCGTCCGGCCAGTGACTCGACTTCCGAAAAGCGCACCAGAGCCGCCCCGTCATTGCCGGAGCCGTTGACCAGTATCTGGTAGATGACCTGCGCTTGCGGCTCGATGATCCAGCCATTGCCAAGAGCGATCGGGTAGCCGCCTTCCAGCGAGGCCGCGAAACCGAAGCCTTCTCTGTTGAGCTTGATCAGGCGCCTGGAGTCGGCTTGCGCATCGAGCCATGTGCCCTGGACGACACCATCTAGATACCAGCCAGAGGCGCCAAAATGCGTCCAATAGGCGCCGATCGAATAGCCGTCGATGGTGTTGGTGCCGGCGTTGATGCCGTTAAAGTGCCGAACGTCGCCCTGAATGCGGCCGATGGCGCCATAGACGCCCGCGTGATCGCGGCTGCCGTCGCTATTGTAGGCGCGATAGAGATCGAGGCCGGCCTGCAAGCCATAAATATCGTAGTCGAAGCTCGGGCCGCCGCCGAAAATTCCGCCCGGAGCGCCATTCTGGTTACCATGGGTGCCGATGATCCGCGCCCAACCGACGGCGTTGGAGCTGCCGGCTGCGGCCGCGCTGACGGGCAGGCGCAGGGTCGTGGTGCAGCGAAAGTTCGTCTCGGGGTTCTTGCACCAGATGGTGCGTTCCTCGGTGACGGGCGGCGCGTCCAGCATACCCTGTTCACCGACCCGCTCATGCAGGCTGTCGATGATCGTGCGTCCATAGATCAGCCCCATCGACGGAAGAGCGGAGTAGAGGGAGACCTCCCGGCGGTAGTTGGGGATCGGAGCAGGCGCCGGCGGCGTCGGCGTAGGGCCCGGCGTTGGAGTTGGCGGGTTTGGCGTAGGCGTGGGCGGAACGGGCGTCGGTTCCGGTGGAATGGGGGTGGGGTTAGGTGGAACGGGCGTTGGTTCCGGCGGAATGGGGGTCGGGTTCGGCGGAATGGGGGTCGGGTTCGGCGGAATGGGGCCCGGTTCCGGCGGAATGGGGCCCGGTTCCGGTGGAATAGGGCCCGGAGTGGAAGTATTGCGCAGATACCAGTTCTGGGGGCCCGAGGTGTCCGTGCTGCCACGATACAGCGTGTATTCATATGGACCTGCAACCACCGGCCTGCCCAAGGAGAAGGCTCCCGASCTGGTGGTGCCGCCGTTCTGCGCGTCGACCACGAGAATGCCGTTGCCGAGGGTCAGATCTCCGGCGCCAATCGTATTCGAGACCAGGAGTGAGGATGTCCCGCTGGCTTGCCCACCGAGGATGGCAAGCCGATCCGACGGTGAACCGTCCGTCCCGAGAAATGTGTTCAACGCGATTGAGCCGGCTCTGCCGACATAATCCCTGACCGTCAGCGTCTTATAGCTTGCGAGTTGCGACAGGTCTCCCGTCGGGGGGCTGTAAATAATTTGGCTGTTATCGTTGGTAACTGATGTTGCCGTGGAGTTTCCCGTCATCGTCCAGACGGTGGCCTGACGAAGCGTGACGGCACTGGCGTTGCCGCTGGGTGTCGTGATGACGCCTTGTAACGTCGACCCTTGCGCGTCGAAGGTGGTGGTGCCACCCCCGCCTGTCGCCAGCAACGTATTGTTGTTCGTGACCGCGATCGAGTTGACGAGCCCGATGTCCGCAATCGCCGCCTGCACCGAAAACGAGGCGTCGCTCGCCTGGATAGCGGCGTTGCTGTAGCGCAACAGGTTGGTTCCGCCACTGTCGAAGGTAAAGCCGACCCCGCCAATGCCGGAGGCGGTGACATTGGTGCCGGTCATGGTGACGCTGCCGCCATTCTGGATCCGGCCACCGGCTCCGTTGATGACAATAATCACCCCGTCCGTCGTTTCGATGCGGCCACCACCAAAGGCATTCAAACCCGAGTTGCCGGCGCTTCCGCTGACGCTGACGTTTGTGTTCTGGGTGGTGATCGCGCTTCCGGCGTCTAGCGCCTGTAGGCCCTTCTCGCCGCCGCCTGCACCCGTGACGTTCACCGCGCTGTCGACCAGATGCACCTGACCACCGGCCTCGGCGCGGGCGCCGATGTCGTCGCCGCCACCATTGGCGGCAGAGATTGTGAGATTCTGAGCGTTGATCGTGCTGCCGCTGCCGGACGCGACCAGCCCCCTGCTTCCGCCGCCACCCGAAAAGGTGACGCTACTGCCCCCGGTCAGGCTGACGCTGCCGCCATTCTGTGCCTTGGCTCCGATAATGCCGCCGGCGTTGCCCATGGAAACCAACAGGCCATCAGCGAGAATGCGGCTTCCCACCCTATCGGCCAGCAGCGCGGAGGGAATGCCCCCGTTTGGATTGTTGATCGATGAGCCAGGAGTGAATTGGATGAGGCCACCGTTGAGAGCCTGAACGAGGCTTTGGCCGCCACCATTGGGCCAGTCGATCGTGACGCCCCGGGCAATGATGGTGCCATTGTCCGCGCGCATCGCTACGGCTCCGCCACCGCCGTCGTTGCTCAGGGTGATGCCGTTCGCCACGATGCGTCCGCCGGTGCTGGCGCTGAGCCCCAGCCCACTCGCAACGATCGGACCGCCCAATGCGCCGACGCTGGTCGTTCGAACCGTGCCGTTGATGATGGTCAGTGAATTGTTGTTGGAATCGACGCCCGTACCATAGCCATGGGCCGTCACGGCCCCGTTGACCGTGACATTTGCGCTATTCGTAGCCGTCACGGCAGTCCCGTATCCGACGGTGACGTTACCGACCACGCAGGGAGGCGGACCGTTCTGCACAACGCCGCCGTTTGCGTTTGGCGGGATGGTGCACGTGGTCTGGGCGCCGGCAGGCGTTCCGAGCATTCCCGCCGCACACACCGTTGTGCCCAATAGTGACTGCGCCAGTCGTCCTAGCATCGGTCATCGCCTCGCTGAGCCTGACCGATCAATTCTTCAGACCATTATGGTTAAGATTGCGTTAGCGCTGCCACGAAAGGAGCACTAGGGGCTGTTAAAGGGGAGCTTGGCTGGGAATGACAACGGATTGGCCGCCATTCGCATCGACGCGCGAGCGCCGGTCACCCATGGTCCCGGTTTATGAAAGTCCCCGAACCCCAGTTCATAATCAACGACAACGCCCCCCGGACGGGCCGATAATCTACAACGACCCGGACGCGCCGAAGCCCATGACTAAGGCACGGCGGCTGGTGTGCTTCTTGATAAGTACCGTCTTGTTGGGATGCGCCCTGATAGCATTCATTGCTGGGGCCGAAGAACCGAAGCCCGGTCTAATGTTCATTACCGCCTTCGGCTTCGCGTTCGGCGGGGTCGTCTTATTGTTCTCAGTACTGTTTCCGAATTTTTACCTTGCCCGTGAAAGACGCGGCCGCGCTGTGAATTGATAGCGTGACCTTATTGCTGGAGGAAAAGCATTTCGACGATTTCTGCTCTGAGATGTCGCGGCAGTAAGTCTTCAAACGAATGCGGAGTGCACTTGTCTCCATCGTCGTCGCCGGCATCCGCGCGAGGCGGGCAACCGACACATTGACAGCGTTCAATGACGAGGCCGAGTGACAGCAGGCGAGATACGCGCAGGTATTCGAGGTTCAGCGGGGGGTCTCGGTGGAGCAGCAGGGCGACCTGACGCAGGATCTCGCCGGTGCCGAGCACCGTTCATGCCGGGTCATTCTGGTCGTGGATCGTGAAGGCAAGCCGGGCACAGTCAATGTCGCGGGATTTTCGGAGACATGCCGGCCAGAGAACTTCGATCTCGATTTGGCGTTGGCGGTCCTGCCAGTGCTGCATGATGAAGCGCACTAGGTGTTTGATCCCAGGTTTTGATGGTGCGATCTTTTCCATCGGATGGAAGGAGGCACTATGGGCCAGGTTCTGCACGGGAGCGCCACAACGACGGAGGCGATCCGTCGAGCGATACAGCATAGTCAAGCGAGCCTGAGGGCTCTGGCAAAGCGCTACGGCATCAACCAGAAGACCGTCGCGAAGTGGAAGAAGCGGGCCTCGGTGGCTGATCTGCCGACGGGCCCGCAGCAGCCGGCTTCGACGGGCAGCCGGCTTCGACGG
>NZ_JBFUIF010000011.1:0-145464 GCF_056402015.1 Allobosea sp. P4_C6 | reverse complement strand
GAGCCTGGGCTCCCGATGCCAATACGATTGCGGTTGCGGCAAACACAGCCTTCAAGACAAATTTCATTATGGTCCCCTTCGTCGACGCACGACGAATTCAGAGACACTACGGCGGCCCCAAAGGCAATTCCGTCGGCTATCAGTTTTCGGCCTCTCCATAACTCCGCCGAATTGAAGACTGCGCCGCAGAAGTCCTCGCTTACTTCGATCCCGCTACGGCAGGCCGGTCAGCGACATGGGATGGCCTTGAATCCCCCGCGCATATAAGCGCGCCGAATAGCGGCCGGAGATAAATCATAGCGCGCGGGCGCCCCGTTCCGAAACCTGCCCGCTAAGATCGCTGCGGCGTCGATCGAAAGGCGCCCGCCTGTCGAGCGTGGCTGCCCTTGGGGCGCCCGCGATCTCGTCAGCGACAAAACGGGGAACCACAATGACCGCCAAAATCGCAGCCGGACGATATCTCCCGACAGCCGCATTCGCCCTGACGCTCAGCCTGACGGCAATGACGCCGGCCGCCGCCCAGCAGGGCAGCGTCCCGCTGCCCGCCTCGCTCAAATCCGCCGGGCATATCGCGGTCGGCATCGAGACCACCTACCCGCCCATGGCCTACAAGGATCCGAAGACGAACGAGCGCGTCGGCTTCAACGTCGAGCTCGTCAACGCGATCGCCAAGGAACTCGGCATCCCCGTCAAATGGGAGGAAATGAGCTTCGAGCAGCTCATGACCTCGCTGACGACCGGCCGCATCGACATGATCGGCACCGCGATCAGCGACCTGCCGTCTCGCCGCGACAAGCTGACCTTCGTCGACTACCTCGCCACCGGCGCGCAGCCCTTCGCGCTGGCGACCAAGGCCGGCGAGCTGAAGAGCAATGCCGATCTGTGCGGCAAGACGGTCGGCGCGCCCCGCACCACGAGCTACATGCCGGTCACTGCCGCCTGGAGCGAGAAGAACTGCGCCGGGGCCGGCAAGCCGGCGATCACCGTCAACGGCACGGCCGGCGCCACGGCGACCCGACTCGAACTCAAGCAGGGCCGGCTCGACGCCGCCGTGCTCGGCCCGGAATACGTCGCCTATCTCATGGCGGATGAGCCTAACACCTATGCCTTCGTCGGCGAACCGCTGAACAAGACGCTCTTCGGCCTCGCCTTCGACAAGAAGAACACCGAGCTGCGCGATGCCGTCGCCAAGGCAACCTCGACGGTCATGAAGAACGGCAGCTACCAGCAGGCCCTGAAGAAGTTCGGCCTCGAGCGGCAGAGCCTTCCGGAACCGACCGTCGACGCCGGGCAGTAATGCCCGGCCGATGAAAGCCGTCAGGCTGCCTCGCTTGCGCAGGCCGGAGGTGCTCGCTTGCGAGGATGCTCCGGCCTCGCGCACCGGGGCGACCGACAACGACGTCTGCGTATAAGGCACGCGAATACCGCAGCGGGATAAATCATAAGCGCGCGCGGCGGAGCCGCGTCCTATGCCGGTTCCCCTTCGGTAAGATCGAAAGCGCGGCAAGCCTGCGCCTATCCCTCATGCTCCCCCGACGACCTGAAGCCATCGAGGCAAGATGATCGCAGAATCCGACAACCTCATCATTGTCCCCCGCCGGCACTTCGGGCGGATCGTCGGCGCGGCGATCGTCTGCCTGGCGCTGGCCGCGATCGTGCGCGCCTTCGCGGTCGGGCAGATCGAGTGGAGCTACGTCGCCGAGTTCCTGACGGTCGAAGCCATCATGAAAGGTCTCGTCAATACGATCGTGATGGCGATCCTGGCGATGTTCCTCGGCGTCACGCTCGGCGTCGTCTTCGCGATCATGCGGCTGTCCGCCAATCCCGTGCTGTCGAAGACCGCGGTCGGCTATATCTGGTTCTTCCGGGCCGTGCCGGCGCTTCTGCAGCTGCTGCTCTGGTTCAATCTCGCTTTGATCTTCCCGACCATCGGCATACCCGGCCTGTTCTCGTTCAAGACCGTCGACGTGATGACGCCCTTCGTCGCGGCGCTGCTCGGCCTCGGCATCCAGCAAGGCGCCTTCACCGCGGAAGTGGTGCGCGCCGGCCTGCTCTCCGTCGACAACGGCCAATACGAAGCGGCGCAGACGCTGGGCATGACGCGCCTGAAGCTGCTGCGGCGGATCATCATGCCGCAGGCCATGCGCGTGATCGTGCCGCCCATCGGCAACGAGTTCATCGGCATGGTGAAGCTCACCTCGCTGGCGAGCGTGATCCAGTTCGCCGAGATCCTGCACAGCGCGCAGAACATCTACTACGCCAATTCGCGCGTGATCGAACTGCTGATCGTCGCCGCGATCTGGTACGTGATCGTCGTCACCGTCCTCAGCCTGATCCAGGGTCGGATCGAGGCTTATTATGCCCGCGGCGTCGCCGCCCCGGCGCGACGCTGAGGAGTGGCGCGATGACCGACATCCTCGCTCAAGCCGCCCTCCCCAATGTCAGGACTATCGACCCCGATCATCTCGCCGCCGGCGCCCCGCTCGTCCTCGCCCAGAAGGTCGAGAAGCAGTTCGGGCAGCTCAAGGTCCTGAAAGGCATCGACCTCGCCATTCCGAAGGGCGAGGTGCTGTGCATCATCGGCCCGTCAGGCTCGGGCAAGAGCACCTTCCTGCGCTGCATCAACCAGCTCGAACGCATCGATGGCGGCGCGCTCTGGGTCTCGGGCGAGCGTGTCGGCTACCACCGCGAGGGCAACAAGCTCTACGAGCTCGACGACGCCGCGATCGCCCGCCAGCGCCGCTCGATCGGCATGGTGTTCCAGCGCTTCAATCTGTTCCCGCATCTCACCGCCCTGCAGAACATCGTCGAGGGGCCGGTGCAGGTGCTCGGAGAGCCCGCCAGGGACGCGACGGAGCGTGCGCTTGCGTTGCTCGAGCGGGTCGGGCTCTCGGACAAGCGCGACGCCTACCCCTCCCAGCTTTCCGGCGGTCAGCAGCAGCGCGTCGCCATTGCCCGATCACTCGCCATGCGCCCCGAGCTCCTGCTCTTCGACGAGCCGACCTCGGCGCTTGACCCCGAGCTGGTCTCGGAAGTGCTGAAGGTGATGCGCGACCTCGCGGAAAGCGGGATGACCATGATCTGCGTGACGCACGAACTCGGCTTCGCACGCGATGTCGGCCATCGCGTCGCCTTCATGGACCAGGGTCAGATCGTCGAACTCGGTGATCCACGCGCAGTGCTGGTCGATCCGAAGGAGCCGCGTACCCGCACCTTCATCAATGCCGTCAGACACTGAAGCCAAAAGGGGAAAACCATGTCGAAATCCATCCTGCTCGGCTTTTCGGCCATAGCGCTCTGCGCTGCCGCCGGCCTCGCCCAGGCCCAGAGCCTGCCGGCCCGCATCCTGGAAAAGAAGGCGCTCGTCGTCGCCAACGTGCCGAATTATCCGCCGCTGGAATTCAAGGACCCCAAGACCTCGAAGCTGACCGGCCTCGACATCGATCTCGGCGAAGCGCTCGGCAAGAAGCTCGGCATCGCCGTCAAATGGGAGGAGATCAGCTTCGAGCAGATGGTTTCGGCGCTGACCACCGGCCGCGTCGACATGATCCTGTCGGGCATGAGCGATCTGCCGGGGCGGCGCGAGACCCTGGATTTCGTCGATTATCTGGCGTCGGGCGCGCAATTCTACACCAATGCCGACCGCAAGGACGAGTTCAAGGATCTCGCTGCCCTCTGCGGCAAGAAGGTCGGCGCCAGCCGCCGCACCTCCTTCCCCAAGGAGATGGAAGGCTGGAGCAAGGAAAACTGCGAAGCGAAAGGCAAGCCCGCGCTCCAGATCGTGGGCACGGAAGGCTCGGCCGACGCACGCACCCAGCTCCGGCAAACGCGCCTCGATGCCGCCGTGCAGGGCAGCGAGACCCTGCCCTATCTGATGAATCAGGAGCCCGGCACTTACGCCATCCTGGGGACGCCGTTCACCACAGTCTACCAGGGCCTGGCCTTCGCCAAGAAGGATACCGAACTGCGCGACGCAGTCGCCAAGGCCTTCACCGAAATGCTCGCCGACGGCAGCTATGCCGCCGTGTTGAAGAAGTGGGAGCTGGGCGACGCCAAGGTCGACAAGCTCATGATCAACAGCGAAGCCAAGAACTGACCGCCTCCGTTGCGCCCGGCACCACAGGCCGGGCATTTTCCAGCGAAAGACGAACACCCATGCTCACCGACTTCCCCCACCGCATCGCCAACCCCGCCGACCCGGCCCCGGACTACCCCTGGCCGGCCGGATACCGATGCGCGGTGTTCCCTGCCTTCGACGTCGATGCCGAGACGGCCTGGCTGCAATACGACGCCAAGAACACCGACCGCCTGGTCACGCTCTCCTTCGGCGGCTACGAGGAGCGGGTCGGCATTCCGAAGATTCTCGACCATCTCCGCTCGGTCGAGATCAAGGCGACCTTCTTCATCCCCGGCTGGGTGGTCGAGGTGCATCCCGGGATGTGCGAGGCCATCGTCAAGGACGGTCACGAGGTCGGCCATCACGGCTATTCGCACAAGCGGCCGGACCCCGACGACTTCGCCGCCGACAAGGAGGAGATCGACAAGACGCTCGATATCTTCAAGCGCATCCTCGGCGTGACGCCGGTCGGCTACCGCGCGCCCTCGGGCGAGAACTACGACGAGTTGCTCGGCTATCTCCGCGACAAGGGCATCGTCTATTCCTCCTCCTTCCGCGACGACATCCGCCCCTACCGCCACAAGCTTCGCGACGGCTCGAAGGGGCCCGTCGAGCTGCCGGTCAACATGTCGTTCGACGACTGGCTCTACGGCCTGTCGCAGCGCTTCTCGCCGCGCCCGATGTTCCCGAAGGAGCACGTGCTTTCGATCTGGAACGACGAGCTCGACCAGACGCGCGAATGGGGCGGGCTCGTCTCCATGGTGATGCACCCCCAGGTCTCGGGCCGGCCGATGCGGATTGGCATCATGCGCGACTTCCTGGCGCGCGCCCGCGGCTATGGCGATGTCTGGATCGCAACGGGCAAGGAGATCGCCGAGCACTTTCTCGCGCACGAAAAGAAGGCGGGCTGAGCGGCACCCCGCGACCACTTACGGGCAACCGCCGTCATTCTCGGGCTCGACCCGAGCATCTCGAACCGGGAGAGGCGCCCGAACCTCCGCGTCACAAGATGCCCGGGTCAAGCCCGGGCATGACGCCTCCCCGCCTTCCCATCGCAGCGAGACCGCGCCATGACCACCCGCATCCGCAATGCCGACATCGTCATCGCCTATGATCCGGCCGCCGACGACCATGTCTATCGACGCAATCTCGACGTCGTCTTCGACGCAAGCGGCATCCTTCATCTCGGCGAGGGCTTCGCCGGCGAGGTGGAGCGCGAGATCGACGGCAAGGGCTTCATGGTCATGCCGGGCCTGGTCGATATCCACTCCCACCCGTCGAGCGAGCCCGGCAACAAGGGCATGACCGACGAGGTCGGCACGCCGAAGCTCTACAACTCCTCGCTCTATGAATTCCTCTGGCTGTTCCGCGCCGATGCAGAGGGCATTCCGCATCTCAACCATGTCGCCTGGTCGGAATTGCTGATGTCCGGCGTCACCACGCTGGTCGACCTCTCCTTCCCGAGCGATGGCTGGCTCGACCGCGCCGCGGCAAGCGGCCTGCGCATGGTGATGGCGCCGATGTACCGCAATGGCCGCTGGTTCACCCGCAACGGCTACACCGTCGAATACGAGCTCGACGATGCCGCCGGCCGCAAGGCGATGGAGGAGGCCTTCAAGGTCATCGACGCCGCCCTCGCCCATGAGTCCGGGCGACTCTCCGGCCTCGCCTGCCCGGCCCAGATCGACACCTGCACGGAAGAGCTGTTCCGCGCCTCGATCGCCGCCGCCGCCGAGCGCAAGATTCCGATCCAGACCCATGCGGGGCAGTCGATCAGCGAGTTCCACGAGATGGTCCGCCGCAGCGGGCTCTCGCCTATCCAGTGGCTCGACAGCATCGGATTCCTCGCGCCCAACGCCTCTATCGCCCATGCCATCTTCCTCGACGACCATCCCTGGGTGCGCTGGCCGACCCGAACCGATCTCGCGCGCCTCGCCGAGACCGGCACCTCGGTGGCCCATTGCCCGACCGTCTTCGGCCGGCGCGGCTTCACGCTGCGCGACCTCGGCCGCTATCTGAAGGCCGGGGTCAATATCGGCATCGGCACCGACAGCTTCCCGCACAACATGCTGGAGGAACTGCGCCATGCCGGCGTCTATGCCCGCATCACCGGCGAAAGCCATGCGGTGGTGACGACGGGACAGGTCTTCCGCGCTGCGACGCTGGGCGGGGCGAAGCTGCTCGGGCGGGACGATATCGGCCGGCTGGCGACGGGCGCCCAGGCCGACCTGGTCATGGTCGACCTGACCCACCCGATGATGCGCCCGACCCGCGACCCGCTGAAGAGCCTCGTCAACGCCGCGGCCGACCGCGCCGTCGCCCATGTCTTCGTGCAGGGCAAGCAGATCGTCGCCGACGGCAAGGTCGTGACCATGGACTACCCGGCGGCCTCCGAAGGGCTCGAAGCCGCGCAGCGGCGCGCGCTGGCCAAGGCCTCTTCGCTCGACTGGGCCGGGCGCTCCGTCGACGAGCTTGCTCCGCCGAGCCTGCGCTGGGCCTGAAGCTGGCATATGATTTGCTGACCGAATAGAGTGGGGTCACTCTATTCGGAGCGGGCATATGAACCTTCGCCAGATCGAGCTTCTGCGCGCCGTCGTCCGCTGCGAGACGACGGTTCGGGCGGCGCATGAACTCGGCCTGTCGCAGCCGGCGGTCAGCAACGCGATCAAGCATCTCGAAAGCCAGGTCGGCTTCCCGCTGTTCGAGCGCGTCAACAACCGGCTGTTCCCGACGGCCGAAGCACGCATGCTCTACAAGGATTCGGACCCGATCTTCAGCCTGCATGCCGCCTTCGAGGCAAAGCTGCAGGACATCAAGGAGAATCGCGCCGGCCATATCCGCATCATCGCCACGCCGCCGCTGGGCTATGGCGTCATCCCGTCGGCGCTGCGCAACTACCTCGCCAAGCGCCCGAAGGTCCGGGTTTCCTTCGATGTCCGGCGCTTCGAGAACGTCGTCGAGAGCGTCGAGAACGGCACGGCGGAGCTCGGCTTCGTCATGGGCCTGGACGATGATCGGGGGCTCGATTCCGAGACGTTCTTCGCCGGGAACATGGTGTGCGTCATGCGCCCCGACCATCCGCTGGCCGCGAAGCCGGCCATCACCCCGGAGGATCTGCGCGAGGTGCCCTACATCGCCCTCGAACAGGGCACCCGCATGGGCACGATCGTCCGCAAGGCATTTGCCCAGGCCGACGTGCCGTTCAAGTTTTCCGTCGAGGTCCGCTATTGCAACACGGCCTGCGTTCTCGCGGAAAGCGGCGTCGGCGTCGCCGTCGTCGACCCCCTCTCCCCGGTCTTCTGTGGGCATTACGAGCTGGCGATCCGCCCCTTCGTTCCGGCCTCCGAAGTGATCGCCTCGGCCGTCCGCTCGCGCAAGCGCCCGATCTCGCGCGCCGCCGAGGCCTTTCTGCGCGAAGTCAGGTTGGTTGCCGCCGAAACGGCCGCCAAACTCGGCCAGGGCTGAGTGCTCCCGCGGTATTCAACACGCGAATGTCACCCCGAAATTCCGCATAGGCGACGCCATTGTACGGCCGCGCAGGCTGGCCCAAGGTTTCAGGGCCGCCTGCCGGCAGCGACATCGCGTCCACCGCGGATCATCGATCCCGGCCAGACGCAGGCTCAACCGACCGGATCGACGACGACCATGACCGCAACCGTCCAGACGCCCCGCGCCGACACGGCGATCGCCGAGGCCGTCGCTGCCCAGCGCGACCGGGTGAAGAACCTCTTCGACCGGCTGGCGGCCGGCAGCCGTGACGAGCCCGGCATCACGCGCGACACCTATGGCGCGGGCGAGGATTTCGGCCACCGCCTTTTGGCAGAGCACGGCAAGAACCGCGGCCTCGTCGTCTCGCATGACTTCGCTGCCAACAGCTATGTCACATTGCCGGGCCGTGATGCCGCCTCCCCGCGCATCCTGATGGGCTCGCATCTCGACAGCGTGCCGCATGGCGGCAATTTCGACGGGGCGGCTGGCGTCATCGCCGGGCTCGTCGTCATCGAGACCCTGCGTGCACTCGGCATCCAGCCGCGCTGCGATGTCACGGCGATGGGTGTGCGGGCCGAGGAGAGCGTCTGGTTCCAGGTCTCCTATATCGGCAGCCGCTCGGCGCTCGGGACCCTGCCGGACGGCGCGCTGGAGGCACGGCGCATCGATGACGGCCGCGTGCTCGCCGCGAGCATCGACGCAAGCGGCGGCGACTCCGCAGCGATCCGCCGGCGCCAGCGCCATCTCGACCCGGCCGCGATCCGGGCCTTCCTCGAAGTCCATATCGAACAGGCGCCGAGCCTGGTCGAATCCGGCCTGCCGGTCGCGATCTGTACCGGTGTGCCCGGCAATTTCCGCTACCCGGATGCGCGCATCGTCGGGCGGCACGACCACGTCGGCACACCGCGCCGTTTCCGCCGCGACGCCGCCATGGCCGGCGCGGAATTCGCTGTGATGCTCGACCGACTCTGGCAGGAAGAGGAAGAGGCGGGCTTCCAGATGGCCGTCACGCTCGGCCGCTTCCACACCGACCCCGCCGTTCATGGCCTGACCACGGTTCCCGGCAGCTTCGCCTTCAGCCTCGACGTGCGCGCCTATGATCCCGCCGTGCTGGAGCGTGTCGAGGCGAGGATGCTGGCGGCTGTCCGCGAGATCGAGGCGCGCCGGCGCGTGACCTTCGAACTCGGCGCGCGCGCCAGCGCCGCCGTCGGGCCGGTCGACCCCGCCATCGTCTCCGGGCTCGAGGCGGCGGCGGCGCGCCAGGGCATCGCGACGATGCCGCTCGGCAGCCCGGCCTCCCATGATTCAGCCGCCTTCGCCGCGGCCGGCGTGCCTATCGCCATGCTGTTCGTGCGCAACGAGCACGGCAGCCACAATCCGCAGGAAGCGATGGAGATCGACGACTTCCTCGCCGCCTGCACGATCCTGGCCGATTGGGTGGCGAGAGAGGTCGCCTGAACGGGCGAGCGGTGCCATGTTGAAACCTGGACCATGCTGCTTTTTATCGGAAACGCGGGTCATCCCGGCCGGAGCGAGGCGAAGAGCCGGGATCCATGCCTGAGCCTCCATCGGAAGGGCTCAGGCATGGATCCCGGGTCAAGCCCGGCATGACCGCGTGGTTTGATGCAAAATCAGCAGGTTTCGAGTCATTCTTTTCAGGACTTCGCCCATGAGCCGCCGCCCCCGCATCCTCGTCATCAACCCCAATTCGAACGAAGCGGTCACGGAAGGGCTGCGGCAGGCGCTTGTGCCGCTCACCTTCACGGAGGGGCCGGAGATCGTCTGCGAGACGCTCAGAGAGGGCCCTGCCGGCATCGAGACGCAGGAGCATGTCGAGAGCGTCACCCTGCCCCTGCGCCGCCGGATCGAAGCTGCCAACGACGTCGATGCCTTCGTCATCGCCTGCTATTCCGATCCCGGTCTTCACGTCGCGCGCGAGGGCACGGCGAGCCCGGTCTTCGGCATCGCGGAATGCGGCGTGCTGACGGCGCTGACGCGGGCGGACCGCTTCGGCGTCATCGCGATCAAGTCGCGCTCCATCCCGCGCCACATCCGCTATCTCAGGCAGATGGGGCAGATCGACCGGCTGGCGGGCGAGCGGCCGCTCGAAATGTCGGTGGCGGAAAGCGCCTCGGGCGAAGGCACGCTGCAGCGCATGATCGCGATCGGGCGCGAGCTTCGGGACGAGGACGGCGCCGGCACCATCGTCATGGGCTGCGCCGGCATGGCGCGCCACCGCGGGCCGCTGGAGGATGCGCTGGGCATCCCCGTCATCGACCCGACCCAGGCCGCGGTCGCGATGGCGATCGGCACGATTATGGTGCGTTGAGAAGGGCCTGCCCCCGAGACCTCATCCTGAGAATCAGCTGCGAAATGCGTCTCGAAGGATTTTTCAGGAGGCTCCGGGACCATCTCGACCATCCTTCGGGACGCCGCTACACGGCTCCTCTGGATGAGAGCTCGACAAGGATCAAACTGGCCGTGGAATGCGAGAGGCAAGCAGCATGACGACAACCTACGATCTGGTCATTCGGGGCGGCACGGTCGGCTC
This sequence comes from Allobosea sp. P4_C6, assembly GCF_056402015.1. Classification (NCBI taxonomy): domain Bacteria; kingdom Pseudomonadati; phylum Pseudomonadota; class Alphaproteobacteria; order Hyphomicrobiales; family Alloboseaceae; genus Allobosea; species Allobosea sp. P4_C6. The sequence continues at coordinate 135,307 of NZ_JBFUIF010000011.1, read as the reverse complement.
CGCGACCGGCAGTTTCCGCGCCGATGTTGCGGTCAAGGACGGCAAGATCGCCGCGCTGGGCCTCGGCCTCGCGCAGGGCGCCCGCGAGATCGACGCCAGCGACAGGCTCGTCCTGCCGGGCGGCATCGACACCCACGCCCATGTCGAGCAGGTCTCGGCCGGCGGACTGCTCAACGCCGACACCTTCGAAAGCGCAACGGCCTCGGCGGCCTTCGGCGGCAACACCACGCTGATCTCCTTCGCCGCCCAGCATCGCGGCCTCGATCTCAGGCAGGTCGTCGACGACTATGCGGCGCTCGCCCGGCGCGGCGCACTGATCGACTACGCCTTCCACCTCATCGTCGCCAATCCCGACCGCAAGACGATCGAGCAGGATCTGCCGGCGCTGATCGGCGAGGGCCACGCCTCGATCAAGGTTTTCATGACCTACGACCTGATCAAGGTCGACGACGAGCCCCTGCTCGACCTGCTGCTGACGGCCCGGCAGAACCGGGCGCTGATCTGCGTCCACGCCGAGAACCACGGCATGATCTCCTGGATGGGCAGGAAGCTGGTCGAGAAGGGCTATGTCGCGCCGAAATATCACGCGATCAGCCATCCGCGCGGCTCGGAGGCCGAAGCCTTCAACCGGCTGATCACGGCAGCCGAGCTGCTCGACCAGCCGATCATGATCTTCCACGTCTCGACCGCCGAGGGCGCGCAGGCGATCCGCGCAGCACGTGGACGCGGGCTCAAGGTCTTCGCCGAGACCTGCCCCCAATATCTCTTCCTCACCCGGCACGACCTCGACAAGCCCGGGCTGGAAGGCGCGAAGTGGATGTGCTCGCCGCCGCCGCGCGAGGTGGCGGATCAGGAGGCGCTCTGGCAGGCTCTTGCGCTCGGCGACATTCAGACGGTCTCGTCCGACCATGCGCCCTATCGCTTCGACGAGACCGGCAAACTCTCGGCGGGCCCGAACCCGACCTTCAAGCAGATCGCCAATGGCCTGCCTGGGCTGGAGACACGGCTGCCGCTGCTCTTCGATGCGCTGGTCTCGAAAGGCCGGCCTGAGTTCGCCGGGCGGGGGCTGGAGGCCTTCGTCGAGCTGACTGCGACCGCGCCCGCCGCGATCTACAACCTGCCGGGCAAGGGCGCGCTCCTGCCGGGCTACGACGCCGATATAGCGATCTGGGATCCGCAGAAGACGGTCACGATCACCGACGCGGCGATGCATGACCTGACCGGCTTCACGCCCTTCGCCGGCCGCAGCGTCACGGGCTGGCCGGAGCGGGTCCTCGTCCGGGGCGAGGAGATCGTGGCCGATGGCGCGCTGCGGGCCAATCCGGGCTCCGGGCGCTGGCTGAGCCGAAAAGGCGGCCCCGCAGCCGCCCCGGCGGGCAGGCTTGTCGCGGATATCGACCCCGAGCGAAATTTCGGCGCAGCCTTGCTCGACTGAGAAGAAGCCTGCGCGCCGGCCGTCCTGCGGCGCTGTCACCACGCAGGCGATAAAGGTTTATGGCGTGTGCCCCGGTCTGCGCCAGCGATTTCAATGACGCCGCGGATACCGAGCCGAGACCGATTCACACCCGGCGGACGGCTCAAGAGCCTGCTGCGTTTTCGTCGAAACGCGGGTCATCCCGGACGGAGCGAAGCGGAGATCCGGGATCCATGCCTGAACCTCATCCAGGCAGGCTCTGGCATGGATCCCGGGTCAAGCCCGGGATGACTAGCGTGGTTCTATGAAAAGTAGCGCGCTCGAGGTCGGGGTGTTGGCGCAAGCCAGCGCGAAAGCCAGGCAAATTTCCGCAGAACAAACCGGGGGCGGATATTGTAACGGCCTCACTTGAAAAAGTGTAGCGGCCGAGGGGAGAAGAGCTCTAAGCCCTTGAAGTATATGGCGCGGGCGACGGGGCTCGAACCCGCGACCTCCGGCGTGACAGGCCGGCACTCTAACCAACTGAGCTACGCCCGCGCAGGGCGGCTGAGGCATTCGCCGCCAGCGACGTGGTGAGTATTGCCCCCGGCCGGAAGTGTCAAGCGCGTGATGCCGGCAAATTTGCCTCTGGGGAAAAATCCCCTTCGCCGGCACTCAGGGCTCGGGGACACCGCCGTCATTCGCAGGCGATGCGAGGCAGGGATCGAGCAGGACATGGCGGCGGTCCTGGCGGTTATATCCGCCCCGCAGGATCGCCTTGTCGCCCAGTTTGAGGTCGTTGGCGCTGTAGGTCACGCAGAGCACGCGCACGCCCGGCTCCGCGCAGATGGCGACATACCAAAGCGCGCCGTCCGTCCGAACCAGACTGACCTCGCCCGCGATTGCCATGTCTACCCGCGAATCGGCCGGCACCGAGTCGGGCAGCTGCCCGGCGATGTCCTCGCAGCTCGCCGGCTTGCCCGGCTGCTCGGGATGCGAGAAGGCCGGGCGACCGGCGAAGAACGCATCCGGCAGCAGCGATTGCGGGAAGGCAGGCTGCACGCCCAGCATGACGGAAAAGCCGGCGACGGCCGAGAGGCGGCGGCGGACATTCAAGCGGCTCAGGAATGGCGTATTCACACGAGCCAGCCTGCCGATGAAGATGGCGGAATTCTGCCCTTGCCCGTGGATTCGTGAGGGGCGCCGGCCGAGAGCGCTTGCGATGCCGCTCCCGAAGCCTTAAACGCAAGCGCCCGGGGGCGGTTAGCTCAGTTGGTAGAGCATCTCGTTTACACCGAGAGGGTCGGCGGTTCGAGCCCGTCACCGCCCACCATCATTTCTCCCGATATCCCTTCCTTAAGGACGCCGGCCCGCTTTGCGGCACGATGCGTCCTGTCCCGCGCCCAAAAGAAAACCGCCGGCGCTTGCGCACCGGCGGCTCTCATGTCTCTCGCGAGAGGTCAGTGGGCGACGACGCCCGCTGCCTCGTCGTCCGCACTCGGAGCGGGCACGGCCTTGAGATCCTCTTCCCAGACGATCGGAACCGGCTGGCGGGTCAGCGCATGCTTCAGCACCTGCTCCATGCGCGAGACCGGGACGATCTCCATGCCGTCCTTCACCGACTTGGGAAGGTCGATCAGGTCCTTGGCGTTCTCCTCCGGGATCAGCACCTTCTTGATGCCGCCCCGCAGCGCCGCCAGGAGCTTCTCCTTCAAGCCGCCGATCGGCAGCACCCTGCCCCGCAGCGTGACCTCGCCGGTCATGGCGACGTCGCGGTTGGTCGGGATGCCCGTCAGGATCGAGACGATGGCGGTGGCCATCGCGATGCCTGCCGAAGGACCGTCCTTCGGGGTCGCCCCTTCGGGAACGTGGACGTGGATGTCACGCCGGTCGAAGAGCGGAGGCTCGATGCCGAAATCGACGGCCCGCGAGCGGACATAGGACGCCGCCGCCGAGATCGATTCCTTCATCACGTCCCGGAGGTTGCCGGTGACGGTCATGCGACCCTTGCCGGGCACCATGACGCCCTCGATCGTCAGCAACTCGCCGCCGACCTCGGTCCAGGCCAGACCGGTGACGACACCGACCTGATCCTCCGTCTCCGCCATGCCGTAGCGATAGCGCGGCGGGCCGAGATATTCCTCGAGCAGCGTCTCGTCGACGACGACCTTTTGCTTCTTGCCGAGCACGATGTCCTTCACGCCCTTGCGGACCGTGTTGGAGATCTCGCGCTCGAGGTTACGGACACCGGCCTCGCGGGTGTAACGCCGCACCAGGGTCTGCAGAGCCTCGTCGGTGACCGACCACTCCTTGCCGGACAGCCCGTGCTTCTTGATCGCATTCGCGATCAGGTGCTTGCGCGCGATCTCGGTCTTCTCTTCCTCGGTGTAGCCGGCGATGCGGATCACCTCCATCCGGTCCAGCAGGGCCGGCGGGATGTTCAGCGTGTTCGCCGTCGTGACGAACATCACGTTCGACAGGTCGTAATCGACCTCGAGGTAATGGTCGTTGAAGGTCGAGTTCTGCTCGGGGTCGAGCACCTCCAGCAGGGCGGCCGAGGGATCGCCGCGGAAGTCCTGGCCCATCTTGTCGATCTCGTCGAGCAGGATGAGCGGGTTCGAGGTCTTGGCCTTCTTCATCGACTGGATGATCTTGCCGGGCATCGAGCCGATATAGGTGCGGCGGTGACCGCGGATCTCGGCCTCGTCACGCACGCCGCCGAGCGACATGCGCACGAACTCGCGCCCGGTCGCCTTGGCGATCGACTTGCCGAGCGAGGTCTTGCCGACGCCCGGAGGGCCGACGAGGCACAGGATCGGACCTGCGAGCTTGTTGGTGCGCTGCTGCACGGCGAGGTACTCGACGATGCGGTCCTTGACCTTGTCGAGACCGAAGTGATCGTCATCCAGCACCAGCTGGGCGGCGTTGAGGTCCTTCTTGATCTTGGAGCGCTTGCCCCACGGGATGCCAAGCATCCAGTCGAGATAGTTGCGCACGACGGTCGCCTCGGCCGACATCGGTGACATCTGGCGCAGCTTCTTCAGCTCCGCCGTCGCCTTGTCGCGGGCTTCCTTGGTCAGCTTGGTGCGGGCGATGCGCTCTTCCAGCTCGGCCAGCTCGTCACGGCCTTCCTCGCCGTCGCCTAGCTCCTTCTGGATCGCCTTCATCTGCTCGTTGAGATAGTACTCGCGCTGGGTCTTCTCCATCTGGCGCTTGACGCGCGAGCGGATGCGCTTCTCGACCTGGAGCACGGACATCTCGCTCTCCATGAGCGACAGGACCTTCTCCAGACGATGGGCGACGTTGGTGATCTCCAGCACGCCCTGACGATCGGCGATCTTGACCGCCAGATGCGATGCCACGGTGTCGGCAAGCTTGGTCGGCTCGTCGATCTGCGAGACCGCAGCGACGATCTCGCCCGAGATCTTCTTGTTGAGCTTCACATAGCTCTCGAACTCGCTGACGACCGAACGGCCCAGCGCCTCGACCTCGACCTTCTTGCCCTCTTCCTCGGCAAGGCCGGTGGCCTCCGCCTCATAGAAGGATTCGGCCGCCGAATAGGACAAGGCCTTGGCGCGGCCGACGCCCTCGACCAGCACCTTGACGGTGGAGTCGGGCAGCTTGAGCAGCTGGAGCACGCGGGCGAGCGTGCCGATTTCGTAGATGTCCGTGGTCTGCGGGTCATCGTCGCCGGCGTTCTTCTGGGTCGCCAGCAGGATGAGCCCGTCCGTCTTCACCACCTCCTCGAGCGCGCGGATCGACTTCTCGCGGCCCACGAAAAGCGGGACGATCATATGCGGGAAGACGACGATGTCGCGCAGCGGCAGAACCGGGTAGGTGCCGGTCTCGCCTGGGACGAAGGGAGCGCGTGGCGTCGAGCCAGTCATGGCAGTTCCTTTGCAGTTGCGCCCGGCGGACCCCCAAGATGGGCGGAGCGATCGGACGTGTGCGGAGGGACGCGACCATTCGCTCCTCCGCCCTCGCGCATCGCACCCTCTTAGGCATGCGACTCTCGCAAGTGCACCTAAAGTGGAGACTTCCTCGCCGGCTTTCAAGCGAGGTATCCGGGCCATGCACCGCTGTCCTGCAACGGGCGAAGGGCGGATACCGCGACCTGTGGCGGTTCGGTCTCGTGTCGAGCTGCCGCGATGCAGCACCGCGCCAGCTCATGTCTATCAAACGCAAAACGCGCGCCAAAGGCGCGCGTTGCGTTGTCGCAGGGCCACGAAGGATTAGGCCGAGGCTGTTTTGGTCTCGTCCTCGCGCTCGGCGTAGATGAACAGCGGCCGGGCCTTGTTCTCCACGGCCTCGGGGCCGATCACCACCTGTTCGACGCCTTCCAGCCCCGGCAGCTCGTACATGGTCTCGAGCAGGATGCCCTCCATGATCGAGCGCAGGCCGCGCGCACCGGTCTTCCGCTCGATCGCCTTGCGGGCGATCAGGCTGAYGGCCTCGTCGGTGAAGGTGAGCTGGGTGTCCTCCATCTCGAACAGGCGCTGATACTGCTTGACCAGCGCGTTCTTCGGCTCGGTCAGGATGGTCTTCAGCGCCGGCTMGTCGAGATCCTCCAGCGTCGCCAGAACCGGCAGACGGCCGACGAATTCCGGGATCAGGCCGAACTTCAGCAGATCCTCGGGCTCGACCTCGCGGAAGATCGCGCCGGTGCGGCGATCGTCCGGCGATTGCACCTTGGCGCCGAAGCCGATCGAGGTGCCCTTGCCGCGGCTCGAGATGATCTTGTCGAGGCCGGCGAAGGCGCCACCGCAGATGAAGAGGATGTTGGTGGTGTCGACCTGCAGGAACTCCTGCTGCGGATGCTTGCGCCCGCCCTGCGGCGGCACGGAGGCGACAGTGCCTTCCATGATCTTCAGCAGCGCCTGCTGGACGCCCTCGCCCGACACGTCGCGGGTGATCGAGGGATTGTCCGACTTGCGGCTGATCTTGTCGATCTCGTCGATATAGACGATGCCGCGCTGCGCCCGCTCGACATTGTAGTCGGAGGCCTGCAGCAGCTTGAGGATGATGTTCTCGACGTCCTCACCGACATAGCCCGCCTCGGTCAGCGTCGTCGCATCGGCCATGGTGAAAGGCACGTCGAGGATGCGGGCGAGCGTCTGCGCGAGCAGCGTCTTGCCCGAGCCCGTCGGCCCGATCAGCAGGATGTTCGACTTCGCGAGCTCGACGTCGTTGTGCTTCGTCGCGTGCGAGAGGCGCTTGTAGTGGTTGTGGACCGCCACGGAGAGCACCTTCTTGGCGTGCTCCTGGCCGATGACGTAGTCGTCCAGAACCTTCCGGATCTCCTTGGGAGTCGGCACGCCGTCCTTCGACTTCACCAGCGCGGATTTCGATTCCTCGCGGATGATGTCCATGCAGAGCTCGACGCATTCATCGCAGATGAACACGGTCGGGCCCGCGATGAGCTTGCGGACCTCGTGTTGGCTCTTGCCGCAGAAAGAGCAGTACAGCGTGCTCTTCGAGTCGCCGCCGGGCTTATTAGCCATTTTCCATCTCCAGTTCCGGAGACCGGGACAACACCAGCCTAGGCGGATGCAACCGTCGTCTCTCCGTCATAAATTAAGCGCCCAGATCACGATGATTAGGTTAACGGCCCGTTCCGATACATCCGGATACGCTGGACCGATCCAAACCGGATCAACATGGAGCGCTTGTCCGCTCACCCCCGACCCCATGCAAACACGGGGCCGGCCTGCTTTCAATATGGTCCCTGCGGGCCGGCGCGCCAACCCACAGCTTCGAGACCACGCGTCGCAGGCATCAAGCCGCCTCTTCCGGGCGCCTCTCGATGACCTGGTCGATCAGCCCGAAATCCCTGGCCTGCTCGGCGGTCATGAAGTTGTCGCGCTCCAGAGCGTTGTGGACGTCCTCGTAGGGACGGCCGGTGTGCTTCACGTAGATTTCATTGAGCCGCTTCTTCAGGCTCTCGACTTCCTTGGCATGGATCAGGATGTCGGTGACCTGGCCCTGATAGCCGCCGGAGGGCTGGTGGACCATGATGCGCGCGTTCGGCAGGGCGAAGCGCATGTCCTTGGCGCCGGCCGTCAGCAGCAGCGAGCCCATCGAGGCGGCCTGGCCGACGCAGAGCGTCGTCACCGGGCAGCGGATGAACTGCATCGTATCGTAGATCGACAGGCCCGAGGTGACCACGCCGCCGGGCGAGTTGATGTAGAAGGAAATCTCCTTCTTGGGGTTCTCGGCCTCCAGGAAGAGGAGCTGCGCCACGATCAGCGACGCCGAATAATCCTCGACCGGGCCGGTCAGGAAGATGATGCGCTCGCGCAGCAGGCGCGAATAGATGTCGAAGGCGCGCTCGCCCCGGCTGGACTGCTCGACCACCATCGGGACGAGATTGTTGTAGGTCTCGATCGGATCGCGAAGCATGGATCTGTCCTCGGGTGAATGCGCCTGTAGCGGCGATTGGTCGAATCAGCGGTGTTCAGGAAGACACCCACATAAGCACGCCAAGCGTGGCTGAAAAGGGAAGCGCCGCCGGTCGCGAGAGCCGGCGGCGCAAATAGTGGCATTAAGGTTGCCGTGGCCCTCAGGCCGAAGCGTCGTCGGCCTTCTCGTCAGCCTTGGCCTCGGCCTTCTTGGTCTTCTTCGCGGCGGCCTTCTTCGGCTTGGCCTCGGCGGTCTCCTCGGCCTCGTCGTCGGCGTAGAGCGCCTCGCGCGAGACCGTCTGGTCCTCCACCTTCACCTGGCCGAGCAGATGGTCGACGACCTTCTCCTCGAAGATCGGGGCGCGGATCTCGGCCAGCGCCTGCGGGTTCTTGCGGTAGAACTCCCAGACCTGCTTCTCCTGGCCGGGGAACTGACGGGCGCGCTCGATCAGGGCCTGGGTGACCTCGTCCTCGGAGATCTGCACCTTGGCCTGCTCGCCGATCTCGGCCAGCACCAGGCCGAGGCGGACGCGACGCTCGGCGATCTTGCGATAGTCGGCGCGGGCGGCGTCCTCGGTGGTGTCTTCGTCCGCGAAGGTCTTGTTGGCGGCCTTCATGTCGGCCTCGACCTGGCTCCAGACGCTGTTGAACTCCTGCTCGACCAGGGTCGGCGGCAGATCGAAGCTGTACTTCTCGTCAAGCGAGTCGAGCAGGCCCTTCTTGAGCTTGCGGCGAGACTGCGCCTGGAAGTCGCGGCCGATCTGCTCGCGCACGGCGGTCTTCAGGGCGTCGAGCGACTCCATGCCGAAGGCCTTGGCGAGCTCGTCGTCGATCTTGACGGCGTCCGGGCCCTGCACCTCGGTGACGGTGACCTCGAACTCGGCCGGCTTACCGGCGAGGTGGGTTGCGGTGTAGTTCTCGGGGAAGGTCACCTTGATGGTGCGGCTCTCGCCCTGCTTCACGCCTTCGAGCTGCTCCTCGAAACCCGGGATGAACTGGCCGGAGCCGAGATCGAGCGGGATGCCCTCGCCGGTGCCGCCCTCGAAGGCCTCGCCCTCGATGGTGCCGACATAGGAGATGATCAGGCGGTCGCCGGTCTCGGCCTTGGCCTTCTCGCCCTTCGGCGAATAGCTGCGGTTGCCGGCAGCCATGCGCTCCAGCGCGGCGTCGACATCGGCGTCCGGGACTTCGGCGACCGGCTTGACCAGCGCGACGTCCGAGATGTCGGCGAGCTCGATCTTCGGCAGAACCTCGAGCGCCACGGTGAAGGCGAGATCGCCCTTGGCCTCCATCGCGGCCTCGATCTCTTCCTTGTTCTCGGGGAAGCGGATCTGCGGCTCGAAGGCGAGCTTCAGGTTGTTGTCGGCGACGATCTTCTGGTTCGCCTCGTTGACGGCGTTCTGCAGCACGTCGGACATCACCGAACGGCCATAGAGGCGGCGCAGATGCGCGACCGGCACCTTGCCCGGGYGGAAGCCGTTGATCTTGGCCTTGCCCTGAAGGTCCTGCAGGCTGTCGTCGAGCCTGGTCTTCAGGTCGGCGGCGTTCAGCACCACCTGGAATTCGCGCTTGAGGCCCTGGGACAGGGTTTCGGTCACGTTCATTTTTGTACCGCCAACAGCTCGTTTACGTCTCAATGTCCAAAGCGCGACGCCGGATCGACCGCCGCCGCGCTCGCGAAAAAACCAAACCGATGGTGCGGGCGGAGGGACTCGAACCCCCACGACTTTCGCCGCTGGTACCTAAAACCAGTGCGTCTACCAATTCCGCCACGCCCGCCGGCCCGATAGCGCTGCGCGCGAGCAAACGCAGCGCGGCCATCATTGGGCCGCGGTGCTATACGCATTTCAGCCGGCGCTTGCAGCAAAAAAATGACGGTTCTGCGAAGAAGCCCGCGCAGCCGCGTTTCGGCGCGGGCGAGAAGGCGCCTCTCGCCAGAGCGGGCCGCCCGGATTATGCGATAGGCCATGACGAAGCAGAACCCCGCCCGATCATCCCGCATATCCCGCCGCCATCTGCTGGCGGGAATAGGTGGCGCCGGCCTGTTTCCGTCATTGGGAGTCCTCGCGCAGACACAGAGCGACCCTCTCAAGGCTCCGGCAGATCCACAGACCCGCACCCTCATCGCTGCCTCGGCCAAGGCGCGATTACGCCCGACACCGCCGCTCGATACCGAGATATGGACGTTCGACGGTGCCACGCCCGGGCCTACGCTGCGAATCAAGCAGGGCGAGACCCTGAACCTGAAGCTCGAAAACCGGACGACTGCGCCGCTCGGGTTGCATTGGTACGGATCGCGCGGCGATGCGGCGAGCGACGGCGTCGGCGGCTTCAGCCAGCCGCCGATCCTGCCTGGGGAGACCGGCGAGGTCCGCTTGACGCCGCCTGACACGGGCACCCTGCTCTACCGGCCGCTCGTGCTCGGCGGCTCGTCGGAGCCCTGCGGCCGCGGGCTGAGCGGCCTCCTCATCGTCGAGGAGAAGGAGCCGCCAGCGGTCGATCTCGATCTGCCGGTGCTGGTGACGGACTGGCTTCTCGGCGACGACCAGTCGCTCCAGCCCTTCGTCCTGCAAGGCAACCCTGCCGCCTCGGCGGGACGGCTGGGCAGTTGGCTGACCGTGAACCGCGGTTCGCCGCCGCGGCCCGTCACCGCCCGGCCTGGCGCGCGCATCCGTCTGCGCCTCGCCAATGCCTGCAACGCGCGGATCATGCGGCTGCGTTTCGACGGCGGCAAGCCGACCGTGATCGCGGTCGACAGCCAGCCGACGGAAAGCTTCGAGCCGGTCCGCTCGCAACTGCCTTTCGCGCCGGGCACGCGCTACGACGTCATCCTCGATCTGCCGGTGGAAGTCGGCGCCTCCGTCAACGTCACCGCCCTGATCGGACCGGGCCTGCCGCTCGTGCGAATCGTGACCGCGGGAGAGCCGAAGGTACCGCCCGCCGCAGCTCCCCAGCTCAAGCTCAACCCAACGCTGCCCGCTGCCGTCCGAATGCAGGATGCGACGCGCCCGGAGATCGTGATTGAAGGCGGAGCGAAGCTGAGCGACGACCAGAAGCTCGATTTCTCCGGCGTCGATTTCGCGAGGCCCTGGCGGGTCAACGGGGGCGTCGGCAGCCTCGACGGCAAACCGCTGTTCAGCGTCAAGCGCGGCACGCCGATCGTGCTGGCCATCGACAACCGCACCGCCTTCATCCAGCCGTTTCACGTCCACGGCCACAGCTTCCGGCTGCTGCACCCTCTCGACGACGGCTGGGAGGCCTATTTCCTCGACACCGTGCAGATCCCGGAGCGCAAGAAGCTGCACATCGCCTTCATCGCCGACAATCCGGGCCGCTGGCTGATCTCCTCGACCGTGCTGGAGCGCTTCGACCTCGGCGTGTGGAGCTGGTTCGAGGTGACGTAAAGGCTAAGGCGGAAACACCCTGTCATCCCGGACAAGCGACGAAGTCGCGCCGATCCGGGATCCATGCCTGAACTCAAGCGGAGATGTTCCGGCATGGATCCCGGGTCTCCCTCCGGTCGCCCGGGATGACCGCGTGAGGTAGGTCGGTCCCTAGACGACCTTACAACCCCAGCCGGTCGATCACGTCCTGCACGATCGCGTCCTTGCTGCCCTCGACCGAGACGACGAGCGGTCTCTCGTCGGCGCCGGGCTCCTCCAGCGCGGCGAACTGGCTGTCGAGCAGCGCCGGCGGCATGAAGTGATGCTGGCGGGCCGCCATGCGCCGGCCGATGAGTTCACGCGATCCCTTGAGGTAGACCAGCGCCACATCAGGCCGATCGCCGACGATCACCTGCCGGTAGGCGCGCTTCAGCGCCGAGCAAGTGACGATGCCGTGCTCGCCCGTCGCCCTGAGATCGTCGATCCAGGCAGCGATCGCCGCGAGCCAGGGCTTGCGGTCCTCGTCGGTCAGCGGCGTGCCACCGGCCATCTTGGCGACATTCTCCGGCGGGTGGAAGGAATCGGCGTCGCGGAAGGGCCAGCCGAGGCGCTCCGCCAGCCGCTCGCCCAGCGAGGTCTTGCCCGAGCTGGCGACGCCCATCACGACGACGACGGCCGGACCGCCGCCCTTATGTTCTGCGCTCAAGCTGGTCAGCCCTGCTTTTTGGGTTCGATATGGCCGCCGAAACCGGCGCGCATGGCGGAGAGGATCTTCTCGCCGAAGGTGTGATCGACGCGCGAGCGGAAGCGGGCGAACAGCGCGGAGGTCAGCACCTCGGCCGGCGTCGCCGTCTCGACGGCGGCATCGACCGTCCAGCGGCCCTCGCCCGAATCCGAAACGTTGCCGGTATAGGAGGAGAGCTCCTCGTCGGCGGCGAGCGCCTCGGCCGTCAGGTCGAGCAGCCAGGAGGTGACGACCGAGCCGCGCCGCCAGACCTCGGCGATCTCGGTTGCGTCGAAGTCGAAGCCGTATTCGGCGGGCAGGCCTTCCTTGGCGGAAGCGTTGCGCAAGAGGTCGAAGCCTTCGGCGAAGGCCTGCATCATGCCGTATTCGATGCCGTTATGGACCATCTTGACGAAGTGGCCGGCGCCGGTCGGGCCGCAGTGCAGATAGCCCTGCTCGCTCGTCGGGTTGCGGCCTTCGCGGTGCCTGGTCGGCTCGATCTCGCCCTTGCCCGGCGCAAGGACCTTGAAGATCGGCTCCAGCCGGTCGAAGGCTTCCTTGTCACCGCCGATCATCAGGCAATAGCCGCGCTCCAGCCCATGAACGCCGCCGGATGTGCCGATATCCATGTAGTGGATGCCCTTGGCCGCCAGCTCCCTGCCGCGGCGGACATCGTCCTTCCAGAAGGCATTGCCGCCGTCGATCAGCGTGTCGCCGGCATCGACGAGGCCGGCGAGCTCGGCCAGCGTCCCCTCCGTGATCTTGCCGGCCGGCAGCATCACCCAGATCGCACGAGGCGCCTTCAGCTTGGCGACCATGTCCTTGAGGTCATTGGCCAGCACGGCGCCGTCGGCGGCAAGTGCCTGGCCCGGCTTCGGGTCGCGGTCATAGACCACGCATTCGTGGCCGGCGCGCATCAGCCGGCGCACGATGTTGCCACCCATCCGGCCGAGGCCGATCACTCCGAGCTGCATGTCAGACACTCCTGCGGCAAAGCCGGCTTGCGTGCCTGCTTGAAGCATGGCGGCGGCGGGCTGAGCAAGCCGGCGGCGCTTCAGCGCGATGCTTTGGAACCATTCTGAAGGGTGCCTCGCCTGAACTGGCGGGCGAACCTTACAGCGACGGCTCCGGCCGTTTCTACGGGCCCTTGATCCGCCAGCCGGTGCTGATCTTCGCTGCGACCGCCGAAGAACTGACGGGTGTCTTGCAGCGAGCCCAGCAGCGCGGCGTCCGGCCCCATCTCTACACGAGCGCGCTTTTCGCCACCGGCAACGATGTCGACAACCGTGCAGCTGTTGCCGCCATCCCGACCGCCGAGCTCGACCTTGTCGGCCTCGCGCTCCACGCCGAGCGCAAGGAGATCGACAAGATCATCAAGGGCTTGAAGCTGCACGGCTGATGCGTTCACGGGAACAGCGGCTCGGGCGGCTCTGTCCCACGGACCGGCTCGACTGTCAGCAAGCGCGTATCGACGCCGCCCGGAAAGGCGGAATCCGCCTGCCAGCGCGCCAGGATCGCGCTGGCGTCGCCCGTTTTCGCAAGATCGATGGCCATGATCTCGCGGACCGTGCCCCCGGCGATCCGCTGCCTGGCGACGAAGCGGAGCCGGCCCTGGCGGGCAAGAGCCAGCGCCTCGACCCGGCGGAGCAGCGCCGGCCGGGTGCTGAACGGCTGCGCGTCGTATTCGAGGAGGAGCAGCGCTTCCATCGCGGCTCAGCCGTTGCGGAAGGTGTAGCTGTAGCCGTTGATCGCCGGCACGCCGCCGAGATGGGCGTAGAGCACCTTCGAGCCCGCGGGGAAGAACCCCTTCCTCACCAGATCGATCATGCCCTGCATCGATTTCCCCTCATAGACGGGGTCGGTCATCATGCCTTCGAGCCGGGCGGACAGGCGGATGGCCTCGATGGTCTCCTGCGAGGGTACGCCGTAGACGGGATAGGCGTAGTCCTCATTGAGGACGACGTCCGCTTCGACGATATCCTTGCCGCCGATCAAGGCCGAAGTGTTCTGCGCGATCTCGAGCACCTGCGCTTTGGTCTGGGCCGGGGTGAATGACGCGTCGATGCCGATGACGTTGCGCTGGCGGCCATCCTCGGCGAAGCCGACGACGATGCCGGCATGGGTCGAGCCCGTAACGGTGCAGACGACGATATAGTCGAACTTGAAGCCGAGTTCGGCCTCCTGCGCCCTCACCTCCTCGGCAAAGCCGACATAGCCGAGCCCGCCGTATTTATGGACGGAAGCTCCGGCCGGAATCGCGTAGGGCTTGCCGCCCCTCGCCTTCACATCGGCCAGGGCATTTTCCCAGCTCGCGCGGATGCCGATGTCGAAGCCTTCATCGACCAGCTCGACATGGGCGCCCATGACGCGGGACATCAGGATGTTGCCGACACGGTCGTAGACCGCATCGTCGTGCGGCACCCAGCTCTCCTGCACCAACCGGCACTTCATGCCGATCTTGGCGGCCGTGGCGGCGACCATGCGGGTGTGGTTCGACTGTACGCCGCCGATCGAAACCAGCGTGTCGGCACCCGAGGCGATCGCGTCGGGAACGATATATTCGAGCTTCCTCAGCTTGTTGCCGCCAAACGCCAATCCGGAATTGCAATCCTCGCGCTTGGCGAAGAGCTCGACCTGGCCGCCGAGATGAGCCGAAAGGCGCGGCAGTTTCTCGATCGGCGTCGGGCCGAATGTCAGGGGATAACGCTCGAATTTACTCAGCATGGCAGCCGGTCCTCCATCGGGTTCGATGGCCGGAAACCTACTGAAAAGAGGCTGGAACGTCCTTCCGAAGTGAGGCATCTTTCTGCCTCCGATAAACGGAATAACGGCATCCGATATAGCCAATATCTCAGAACATGGCCTCAATCTGGAACATTCTTTCATGACGCTGAATCTCGATCGGACCGACCTCAAAATCCTGCGCCTATTGCAGTCGGACGGGCGGCTCGGGAATGCCGAGATCGCCAAGCGGGTGAACACCAGCGCCGCGACCTGCCACCGCCGGATCCAGCGCCTGTTCACGGAGGGTTACGTCACCTCGGTCCGGGCGCAGGTGTCGCCGCATAAGGTCGAGATGGGGACGCTCGCCTTCGTCGGCGTGGTGCTCGACCGCTCGACGCCCGAGAGCTTCGGCGACTTCGAGGCCGCCATACGGGGCATGCCTGTGATCCTCGACTGCCACATCGTCGCCGGCGACTTCGACTACATCCTCAAGATCCGGGTCCGCGACATGGCCGATTTCAACAAGCTTCACGCCGACAAGCTGATCGCGCTGCCCGGCGTGCGGCAGACGCGGACCTTCTTCGTGATGAAGGAGGTCGTCGACAACGCGCCGCTGGCGTTTTGAGCACCCTCTCGAGGCATCGAAAAAATTTCTCGGCCGCGCTGTTGACTTAGAGTGCGCTCGAACTCGTAGCTTCCGGGGCGTCACGACGAGAAGAAGGCGGCCATGAAGATTGGCGAACTGGCCCGGCGTTCGGGGCTGACGG
Source organism: Allobosea sp. P4_C6 (assembly GCF_056402015.1). Taxonomy (NCBI): domain Bacteria; kingdom Pseudomonadati; phylum Pseudomonadota; class Alphaproteobacteria; order Hyphomicrobiales; family Alloboseaceae; genus Allobosea; species Allobosea sp. P4_C6. Next base: position 119,918 of record NZ_JBFUIF010000011.1, on the reverse strand, counting down.
CCCACACGATCCGCTATTACGAGCGGATCGGGCTTCTGCCTTATGCAGACCGGGACCGGTCGAGCCAACGCGACTACGATGCCTCGATCCTCTCCTGGACCGAGTTCCTGGGCAGGCTCAAGACCACGGGCATGCCGATCCGCGATATGCTGCGGTACGCTGCCTTGAGGGAACGGGGTGCAAACACCGAAGCCGAAAGACGCGCGCTGCTGGAGCAACATCGCGAACAGGTCCGAACCCGCATCGCCGAACTCGGCGCCTGCCTTCTCGTCCTCGACACCAAGATCGCCGGCTATGCCGACGTGGAGAAGAGGATCGACGACCATGACGCAAGACATTTCCAACCCCACAAGCAGCCGGCGCGAACGCGGCAAGCGCGCGCTCGCTGAAATCGACGGCGAGGCTGGCCACAAGGTGATCGCCGCGCTCGCCGACATCGCGCCGGACTTCGCCGACTACGTGTTCGAATTCCCGTTCGGCGACATCTATTCGCGCCCCGGCCTCGACCTGCGCTCCCGCGAGGTCGCGACGATCGCCGCGCTGGCCGCCATGGGCAATGCCGCGCCGCAGCTCAAGGTGCATATCGAGGCAGGGCTGAATGTCGGGATATCGCGCCAGGAGATCACCGAAATCCTGATGCAGATGGCTGTTTATGCCGGTTTTCCCGCCGCCCTCAACGGGCTTTTCGCGGCAAAGGAGGTGTTTGCGGCGCGTGATCTCGCAGCGTGAAGCAAAGCTTGGCTGGACCCGCTGACTCCTGATCAGCGGGTCTCGCCTTCACACCTGGATCAGCCGCTGCACCTGATTGCCGTCCAGCTCGTTCATAGGGCCGGAGAGGACGACCTCGCCGCGATCCATCACGAACATCGTGTCGGCAAGGTCGCGCGCGAAGTCGAAATACTGCTCGACGAGCACGATCGCCATGCCGCCCTTCTGGCGGAGGTAGTCGATGGCGCGGCCGATATCCTTGATGATCGAGGGCTGGATGCCCTCGGTCGGCTCGTCGAGAACCAGCAGTTTGGGCCGGGTGACCAACGCCCGCGCTATGGCGAGCTGCTGCTGTTGGCCACCCGAGAGGTCTCCACCGCGCCGGCCGAGCATCGACTTCAGCACGGGGAACAGGTCGAAGAGTTCATCCGGGACGTAGCGGTCCTTGCGTTTCAGCGGCGCGAACCCCGTCTCCAGATTCTCCTTCACCGTCAGCAGCGGGAAGATTTCCCGCCCCTGCGGCACATAGGCAATGCCGGCGCGCGCGCGATCCTCGCTGCGCAGGCCGGAAATGTCCTCGTCATCGAAGCGGATATGGCCGCCGGAAATCGGCTGATGGCCGACGATGGCGCGCATCAGCGAGGTCTTGCCGACGCCGTTGCGGCCCATCACGCAGGTGACCTTGCCGGCCTCGGCCGCGACCGAGACGCGGCGCAGGGCCTGGGCGGCACCGTAGTGGAGGTCGATGGCATCGACGGTCAGCATGGGCTCGACCCGATCCCAGCCAAAACGTCGGAAGAGAAGGCGCCGTTATCCTGGACAAGCGGCGAAGCCGCGCAGATCCGGGATCCATCATAGAGCACCGTCGTCGCTCGATGATGGATCCCGGCGCTTCGCTTCGCTCCGGCCAGGATGACGGTGAGGCTAGGACGACTGCAAGAGCAACAAGACAGACGCATCATCCTCACCGCCCCAAATACACTTCGACGACGCGCTCATTGGCGCTGACCTGGTCGAGCGGACCCTCAGCCAGCACCGAGCCCTCGTGCAGCACCGTGACCTTAACGCCGAGCTCACGGATGAAACCCATGTCGTGCTCGACGACGATCACCGAATGATCCCGCGCGATTTCCTTGAGCAGCACGGCGGTCTGCGCCGTCTCGCCATCCGTCATGCCGGCGGCGGGCTCGTCGACGAGCAGAAGCCTCGGGTCCTGCGCCAGCAGCATGCCGATCTCGAGCCACTGCTTCTGGCCATGCGAGAGCGAGCCGGCCAGCCGGTCGCGCTTGTCGGCGAGCTTCACGATGCCGAGGATGTCGTCGATGCGCTTCTGCTGCGGCTCCTCGGTCTTCCAGAACAGCGTCTTGCCGACCGTGCGCTTCGATTTCAGCGCCAGCAGAATGTTGTCCTCGATGGTGTGGAAGTCGAAGACCGTCGGCTTCTGGAACTTGCGGCCGATGCCGAGATTGGCGATCGCGGCTTCGTCGAGCTTGGTCAGGTCGACGGTGCCGCCGAACATCACCGTGCCGAGGTCAGGCTTTGTCTTGCCGGTGATGATGTCCATCATCGTGGTCTTGCCGGCGCCGTTGGGGCCGATGATCGCGCGCATCTCGCCGGGCGCTATGGTGAGCGAGAGATTGCGGATGGCCTTGAAGCCGTCGAACGAAACGCTGACGCCGTCGAGGTAGAGCAGCGAGGAGGTCAGCGCGCCGGGAACGGGAGCGTTCATCGCCTTCACTCCGCCGGGGCCGGCTCGGCGGCCGGAGTCGGTTCGGGCTTGCGGCGGCGCGCCCATAGCGCCTCGGCCGTGCCGAGGATGCCCTTGGGCAGGAAGAGCGTGACGACGACGAAGAGGCCCCCGAGCGCGAAGAGCCAGTAGGGCGCCATGAAGCCCGAGGTGAAGACGGTCTTTGACCAGTTGACCACCACCGCGCCGAGCGCCGCGCCGACGAGCGTGCCGCGCCCGCCGACGGCGACCCAGATCACGGTCTCGATCGAGTTGGCCGGGGCGAATTCGCTGGGATTGATGATTCCGACCTGCGGCACGTAGAGCGCGCCGGCGACGCCTGCCATGCAGGCGGAGACGGTGAAGACGAAGAGCTTGAAGCGGTCGACCCGGTAGCCGAGGAAGCGGGTTCGCGACTCGGCGTCGCGGATCGCGATAACGACCTTGCCGAGCTTCGAGACGACGATGCCGCGCGCGATCAGGAAGCCGGCGGCGAGCATCACGCAGGTCATGGAAAACAGGGCGGCGCGAGTCCCTTGCGCCTGGATGTTGAAGCCGAGGATGTCCTTGAAATCGGTCAGGCCGTTATTGCCGCCGAAGCCCATGTCGTTGCGGAAGAAGGCGAGCAGCAGCGCGTAGGTCAGCGCCTGGGTGATGATCGAGAGATAGACGCCGGTGACACGCGAGCGGAAGGCGAACCAGCCGAAGACGAAGGCGAGCAGGCCGGGCACCAGCAGCACCATCAGCATGGCGAAGGGGAATGAAGAGAAGCCCCACCAATACCAGGGCAGCTCCTGCCAGTTCAGGAAGACCATGAAGTCCGGCAGGATCGGATTGCCATAGACGCCGCGGGCGCCGATCTGGCGCATGAGATGCATGCCCATGGCGTAGCCGCCGAGCGCGAAGAAGGCGCCGTGGCCGAGGCTCAGGATGCCGCAATAGCCCCAGACGAGATCGAGCGAGATCGCGAGCAGCGCATAGCAGAGATACTTGCCCCAGAGCGACATGGTCGAGGTCGGGACATGGAATGGCGAGCTTGGCGGAAGCAGCAGGTTCGCCAATGGCACGAGGACAGCGAGGCCGAGCAGGATGGCGAGGAAGATGCCGCCGCGCTTGTCCATGTTCTGGAGGAGGAAGCGGGTGATCATGCTTCCACCGCCCTGCCCTTCAGCGCGAACAGGCCGCGCGGGCGCTTCTGGATGAAGAGGATGATGCAGACCAGCAACGCGATCTTGCCGAGCACGGCGCCCGCGTAAGGCTCCAATAGCTTGTTGGCGACGCCGAGCGTCATCGCGCCAACCAGCGTGCCCCAGAGATTGCCGACGCCGCCGAAGACCACGACCATGAACGAGTCGATGATGTAGCTCTGGCCGAGGTTCGGGCTGACATTGTCAATCTGCGAGAGCGCGACACCGGCGAGCCCGGCGACGCCGGAGCCGAGCCCGAAGGTCAGCGCGTCGATGCGCCCGGTGCGGATGCCCATGGCAGAGGCCATGCGCCGGTTCTGGGTGACGGCGCGCATCTGCAGGCCCATCGGCGTCAGCTTCAGGATCGCCAGCAGGGCGCCGAAGACCAGCGCCGCGAAGACGATGATCCAGAGCCGGTTATAGGTGATGGCGAGCCCGCCGAGTTCGAAGGCGCCCGACATGAAGGACGGCGCGCCGACCTCGCGGTTGGTCGGGCCGAAGGCGGTGCGCACCGCCTGCTGCAGGATCAGGCTGATACCCCAGGTCGCCAGCAGCGTTTCCAGCGGCCGGCCGTAGAGGAAGCGGATGATGCCGCGCTCGATCGCGATGCCGACAGCGCCCGCGACGATGAAGGCCGCCGGCAAGGCGATGGCCAGCGACCAGTCGAACAGCCAGGGCGCATTGGTGCGGATCAGCTCCTGCACCACGAAGGTGGTGTAGGCGCCGAGCATGACCATCTCGCCATGGGCCATGTTGATGACGCCCATCACGCCGAAGGTGATGGCAAGGCCGATCGCAGCCAGCAGCAGCACCGAGCCCAGCGAGAGGCCGTACCAGAGATTCTGCGCCACGCGCCACAGCGCGAGCCGACCCTCGATGGTGGCAATCGCCCTCGTCTGCGCATCTCTTAGCGAAGGCGATACTTCGCCGGACAGGCCACGCAGCGCGGCCAGCGCATCCTGGTCGCCGCGCTCGCGCAGGACCTCGACGGCCGCGACCCGGTCGAGCGGCTGAGCGTCAGGCTTCGCGATCAGGATCGCGGCCTGGGCCTGGCGCAGCGCGGCAAGCGCACGCGGGTCGTTTTCCTTGGCGATGGCAGCCTCGACGACCGGCAGGAGGCTGGCGTCGCGCGACTTGAACACGGCTTCCGCCGCAGCCGCGCGCTTGCCGGGATCGGGATTCAGCAGCCCGATGCCGCCGAGCGCGGCCTGCACGGTCCGGCGCACGGCGTTGTTCAGGCGCACCGGCTTCAGCCCGCCTGGAGCGGACGCCAGGGCCTGCCCGGTCCGGGCATCGACAAAGCCGCCCGTAGGCGTCTTGACCACAACGGCTCCGCCGCCGGCGAGCAGGCGCCCGTCGCTCAGCGCCTCGACGATCACTGCCGCATTGGGATGCGCTGTCGCGATCAGGATCTCGATCGCGCGGGAGGTGTCGGAATAGCTGTCCGCCGCGAGCCGCGCGAAGGCTTCGTCGGCCGTCTGCGCGAAGGACGCCACCGAGGCCGCGACCAGCGCCACAAGAATGATGACCGCGTGCTTCAGGCGGTGAAGTAAGGACATTGAGACCAGCTTCCGCATTCACGTCATCCCGGGCGCCCGGAGGGCGACCCGGGATCCATGCCTGAACCCTTCCCGGAAGAGCTCAGGCATGGATCTCGGCTCTGCGCTTCGCTCCGGCCGGGATGACGGAGCGGTGGCGAACAGCGCAGGTGGAAGGGCGGGTGAATGAAGGGCGGCCGGGATTTTCCCGTGCCGCCCTTCCCCCTCATGATCTCACATGCAGCCCATCAGGCGCTGCCGCACTTGCCGGTCTTGACGTTGAAGTTGCCGCACTTCTTGTCGACCCAGTCGCCGACAAGGTCCTTCGAGCCGTCGAGTTCCTTCGACCAGGCGTCGCCCGGAACGAGGCCGCTGGTCTTCCAGACCACGTCGAACTGCCCGTCATCCTTGATCTCGCCGATGAAGACCGGCTTGGTGATGTGGTGGTTCGGAAGCATCTTCGAGACGCCGCCCGTCAGGTTCGGCGCCTCGATGCCGGGCAGCGCGTCGATGACCTTGTCCGCGTCGGTGGTCTTGGCCTTCTCGACCGCCTTCACCCACATGGCAAAGCCGACGACATGGGCTTCCATCGGGTCGTTGGTGACGCGCTTCGGGTTCTTGGTGAAGGCCTGCCACTGCTTGATGAAAGCGTCGTTCTCCGGCGTCTTGATCGACTGGAAATAGTTCCAGGCGGCGAGATGGCCGAGCAGCGGCTTGGTGTCGATGCCGGCAAGCTCCTCCTCGCCGACCGAGAAGGCGACGACCGGGATGTCGGTGGCCTTGATGCCCTGGTTGCCGAGCTCCTTGTAGAACGGCACGTTGGCATCGCCGTTGATGGTCGAGACCACCGCCGTCTTCTTGCCGGCGGAGCCGAACTTCTTGATGTCGGAGACGATGGTCTGCCAGTCGGAATGGCCGAAGGGCGTGTAGTTGATCATGATGTCCTCGGCCTTCACGCCCTTGGACTTCAGATAGGCCTCGAGGATCTTGTTGGTCGTGCGCGGATAGACGTAGTCGGTGCCGGCCAGCACCCAACGCTCGACCTTCTCCTCCTTGGCGAGATAGTCGACGGCGGGGATCGCCTGCTGGTTCGGCGCGGCGCCCGTATAGAAGACGTTGCGCTCGCTCTCCTCGCCCTCGTACTGGACGGGGTAGAACAGGATGTTGTTGAGCTCCTTGAAGACCGGCAGCACCGATTTGCGCGACACCGAGGTCCAGCAGCCGAAGGTGGCCGCGACCTTGTCCTTGGTGATCAGCTCGCGCGCCTTCTCGGCGAAGAGCGGCCAGTTCGACGCGGGATCGACGACGACGGCCTCCAGCTTCTTGCCGAGGAGGCCGCCCTTCTTGTTCTGCTCCTCGATGAGCATGAGCATGACGTCCTTCAGCGTCGTCTCGGAAATCGCCATGGTCCCCGAGAGCGAATGAAGGATGCCGACCTTGATCGTCTCCTGCTGCGCCGCCGCCGGCAGATAGGAGGATCCGAGGAAAGCGGCACCGGCCAGAGCCGTGCCGAGGAATTCGCGACGATTGCTGTTCACGGACATCTCCCGAAGGATGTTTGTTTGGCGGCGCCCCTCGGCGCCGGCAGGCCTCCCTGGCCCGTGAGGGGTATTGGCAAGCGCCGTGCCAAGCGTGCCCAACGTCATCCAAGTGACGCAAATCTCTGCTGCCAGAGTCGCGTTTGCCGAACTTCCTGCGAAAGCGTCGTGCCGTTACGCAATCATCCGGCATCCAAGGCCGAATCCGCCTATTTTATAGACATATGCCTTGCCACTTGTTTGTGCATCGCAGCATCTGCCCGGAATTTCATCGACACGCACTGGCTTTGCATAGCGGGGCACAGCGCTTTTTTTGGCATTTACGAGTCCCGGAGAATCGCCTTAGCCTCATCTTCGTCGGTAACAACTGAAAGGAGGTGATCCAGTGTCTCATTGTCATCAGCCGCTGGTGCAAAGCGGGTGGACCTGGACCTCTTCTTCCCGGGGTTCGTGTTCCGCGTGAGTTTTCGCACCTTTGATCCGGTTCGCTGGATCGCGGTTCGACAATGGAAGGGCTGTCCGAAAGGACGGCCCTTCTTCTTTTGACGCAGATATTTGTTGCCGCATCGGGTATCTCCGAAAACCGGGACCCACTTTTCGGTCCGATGCTCTGGCGAATGCTGGCGCGAGAGCGCAAGGCATGGCAGACAGGCGCCGTGTCCTGGTTTTTCCCTACTCCGCCAAATGAGCCCCGGCCGTGACCGTTCCTGAGCCGAGCCGCGAAGCCATCCTCGACTTCATCGAGGAGGAGCGCGCCGCTGGCCGCGAGGTCGGCCGCCGCGAGATCGCCAAGGCCTTCGGGCTCGATCAGGGCGGCAAGATCTGGCTGAAGCGCCTGCTGAAGGAAATGGCTGAGGAGGGCGAGATCGGCGGCGACGGCAAGGAGCGCCCCGTCCATCCGCGCGGCGCGCTGCCGCCCGTGATGCTCTCCGAGATCAAGCGCCGCGACCGCGAGGGCGACCTCATCGCCCAACCTCTCGAATGGAACGAAGCCGAGGATGGCGCCCCGCCGCAGATCCTGATCGAGAGGTCGCGCGAAGGGCGCCGGAAGGAAAAGACCGCCGCGCCCGCGCCGGGTGTCGGCGACCAGGTCATCCTTAAGCTGACGCGGCTGCGCGGCGTGGAGGGCTTCGGCTATTCCGGCCGCGTCCTGAAGGTGATGGGCAAGGCCAAGGCCGCCATTCTCGGCATCTTCCGCGCCTTGCCAGACGGCTCGGGCCGGCTGGTGCCGGTCGACAAGAAGGCGCGTGAGCGAGAAGCCATCATTCCGAAGGGCCGCACCGGCGACGCGCAGGACGGCGACCTCGTCTCGGTGTCACTACGCCGGGAGAGCCGGTTCGGCCCGCCGGAGGCGCAGGTGCGCGAGCGGCTGGGCTCGATCAAGTCGGAGCGCGCGGTCAGCCTGATCGCGATCCATGCGCACGGCATCCCGCATGAATTCCCGCCGGCCGCCCTCAAGGAAGCCGCCGAGGCGCCGCTCGCCAGTCTCAAGGGGCGCGAGGACTGGCGCGACCTGCCGCTCGTCACCATCGACCCCGCCGACGCCAAGGACCATGACGACGCCGTCCATGCGGCGCCCGACGAAAGCCCCGACAATCCCGGCGGCTTCGTGGTCACCGTCGCCATCGCCGATGTCGCGGCCTACGTCCGGACAGGCTCGGCGCTCGATCGCGAAGCGCTGGAGCGCGGCAACTCGGTCTATTTCCCCGACCGTGTCGTGCCGATGCTGCCGGAGCGGATCTCGAACGACCTCTGCTCGCTGCGCGAGCACGAGGATCGGCCGGCGCTCGCCGTCCGGCTCGTGCTGAAGGCGGACGGGTCGAAGAAGGGCCATTCCTTCCATCGCATCCTGATGCGCTCGGCCGCCAAGCTCTCCTACCAGCAGGCCCAGGCCGCGATCGACGGCAATCCCGACGACAAGACCGGGCCGATCCGCGAGAGCATCCTGATGCCGCTCTGGGCGGCCTATGGAATCGCGGCCCGCGCCCGCGATCAGCGCCAGCCGCTCGAACTCGACCTGCCGGAACGCAAGCTCGTCCTGAAGCCGGACGGTGCGGTCGATCGCGTGATCACGCCGGAACGGCTGGCGGCGCACCGGCTGATCGAGGAGTTCATGATCCTCGCCAACGTCGCGGCGGCCGAGACGCTGGAGAAGGCGGGGAGCCTGCTGATCTATCGCTGCCATGACGAGCCCTCGCTCGAGAAGATGCGCGCGCTCGGCGAGGTACTGGCGTCGATCAGCATCAAGCTGCCCAAGGATGGAGCGCTCCGGCCGGTGCTGTTCAACCGCATCCTCGGCATGATCAAGGGCTCGGAAAACGAGACGCTGATCAACGAGGTGGTGCTGCGCACGCAGGCCCAGGCCGAATACGTCGCCGAGAATTACGGCCATTTCGGCCTCAACCTGCGCCGCTACGCCCATTTCACCTCGCCGATCCGGCGCTATGCCGATCTGATCGTGCATCGCGCGCTGATTTCCGCGCTCAGGCTCGGCGATGACGGCCTGCCGAAGAGCACGGCGCTTGCCGAGCTGCGCGAGGTCGCGACGCGCATCTCGGCCGCCGAACGGCGCGCCATGGCGGCCGAGCGCGAGACCACTGACCGGCTGATCGCGCATTTCCTCGCCGATCAGATCGGCGCCAGCTTCGACGGACGCATCGGCGGCGTGAACCGGGCCGGGCTCTTCGTGAAGCTCGATGGAACCGGCGCCGACGGTTTCATTCCGGCCTCGACACTGGGCGGCGATTACTACCGCTATGACGAGGCCGCCCATGCCCTCATCGGCGAACGCACCGGCGAGAGCTGGAGGCTGGGCGACAGGGTGCATGTCAAGCTGGTCGAAGCGGCCCCTGTCGCCGGCGCCCTGCGCTTCGAATTGCTCTCCGCCGGTCGGACTGTGGCGACGGGACGCGCTGGCAAGCGGCGCGGCGGCGCGCCATATGGCGAGAGCCGGCCGGCCAGCTTCGCCAAAAAGGGCAAGCCGAACTGGGGAAAGCCCGGCAAGAGGCGGTGATGGGCGTCCAGATCCATAGCGCAGGTATGCATGTCGAGAGCCGCGACTGGCGCCAGGCCGTGGCCCGCGGGCTGAAGGGCCGGTGCCCGCATTGCGGGCGCGGCCGCCTGTTCCGCGCCTTCCTCAAGCCGGTCGACCGCTGCGAGGCCTGCAACGAGGACCTGCACCACCAGCGCGCCGACGACCTGCCGCCCTATATCGTCATCACCATCGTCGGCCATATCGTGGTCGGCGGTATCCTGCTCGCCGAGAAATACGCCGACTGGCCGATGTGGTGGCACATGGCGCTTTGGCCGGCGCTCACCCTGATCCTGTCGCTGGTCCTGATGCAGCCCGTGAAGGGCGGTGTCGTCGGCCTGCAATGGGCCGTGCGCATGCATGGCTTCGGCGGCGAGCCCGACAGGCCCGAGCGCCAGCCCCTGCCCTCACCCGGCCCCCAAGCCTGAAACGAACCGCGTCATGACCGATCACACCGTCACCCTGACCCAGGCCGAACGGGCACGAACCGGGGTCAATCTGCGGCCCAAGGACGCCGCCACCATGATGATCCTCGACCGCAGCGGGGCGCGGCCGAAGGTGCTCATGGGCAAGCGCCATGCGGGCCACAAATTCATGCCGGGCAAATACGTCTTCCCCGGTGGACGCCTCGACGACGGCGACCGGCGCATGGTCGCGACCGGGGCTGTGCCGCAGATCTGCGAGGATCGCCTCGGCAAGCGCTGCCTGCGGCCCAGCGCCGGCAAGGCACGGGCGCTGGCGCTCGCCGCGATCCGGGAGACCTTCGAGGAGACCGGGCTGCTCTTCGGCTCGGATGAATTCGGCGCGCCCGAGAGTCCGCCGCCCGGAAGCTGGACCGATTTTGCGGCGCAGGGCGTTTTCCCCGATCTCTCTGCGGTCACCTTCGTCGCCCGTGCGATCACGCCGCCGCGCCGGCCTAAGCGCTTCGACACGCGCTTCTTCACGATCGACGCCTCGGCCGTCGCCAAGAAGGTCGAGGGCGTGATCGGCCCCGATTCGGAACTCGTGGATCTTGTCTGGGTCGATTTCGACGAGGCCAAGGAACTCGACCTGCCGACGATCACCAAGGTGATCATCCAGGAGGTCGAAACCCGCATCGCCGGGGGCTTTGCGCCCTATCTGCCGGTTCCGTTCTATTGGGAGAAGCGCGGCAGCTTCGTACGCGAGGAGCTCTGACAGCGCAGATGCCTGTCCATACGGGCCGGACGTCATCCAATCGTTATTCTTTCTTGACTTCACCGGCTCGTTGCGGCATTCCCCGCGCTGACGGTTTGCCGGGTTCGCCCGGCCATTTTCTTTTCCGAGGGCCGACGGCCCGCATGGTTCGAGGATAGTCCCATGGCCAAGGCCGTGACGATCAAAATCAAGCTGCTTTCGACCGCCGACACGGGCTTCTTCTACGTGACGAAGAAGAACTCGCGCACGATGACCGAGAAGATGTCGAAGAAGAAGTACGACCCGGTCGCGCGCAAGCACGTCGAGTTCAAGGAAACCAAGATCAAGTAAGGCTTGGCCTTACCGATCTGGCACAACATGAAACCGCCCTTTCGGGCGGTTTTTTCTTGCCTGGATTTCAGTGTGCTTTTCGTCGCCAGCACCCACGGATCGAGCGAGCGCAAAGCCCTATCGAGCGGCCAAAGCGGCTAGATTTCGAGCGGCAGATGCGTGCGATCGGCGATGAGCCACGACAACAGGCCCGTGCCCAGCATGAGGACGGCCACCAACAAGGCTTCGACCATGACGCTACTGCCCCCGATTCCCCGCGCGGCAATAGCTAGAATTTTAATGTTTTGTAAATGAATTTGTTGAGCAGAATCGCGTTGATGAAGGCTGCATGACACCTGTGGAGCAGCCCGATATGGACGAACTCTCTGAAGCCGGGCTGGATCTCGAGCTCGGCGAATTCGGCAAGCGATTGGATTCGCTCCTGATTTCCCGCGGCTGGAACCCGAAGGCTCGTCGAGGCCAGCGCTCCTCCTTCGAGTTTTCGGCCAAGCGGTATGCTCCTAATTGTGTACATATCGTGCTGGACGCGATCATCCCTGAAGCCGCAGCCAGGGAAATCATGACGCTCGTCGCCCGGCATGGCGTCATCGAAGCCACAGAGCAGCAACAGCCGCCTCCGCAAAGCTGAACAGCTCGAGGCCGGCCACAGGCCGTCGATAGCCATCGAGCACGAGAATTTTGAGCCTGCCTCCCCCGGGAGCTGCCCAGCAGCATCCGCCATTGACTCTTTCGGGAAAGCGCCCGCCAGATGACCCTTCAACGAGGTCACGCGACCTGAATCTTTTGACGCATGACCAGCGAGGCCACATTGCCCCTCAGGGGCCGGCCTTCGCCTCGGATGTGCGGTGAACGAGATCGGCAGGCGCGACAGGGCGCGAACGGCATGTTGCGAGGGCTGCTGAAACTACTGGTCGAGATCGATTCCTCGCGTTTCCTGACGACACGCGCTGCGGCGGCACTCGGCCTGATCGCCTTGCTCGCGGCCTTCGGCGCGGTGGGATACTGGCTGCCGGCAGCTATTGCCGGCTATTTCGGTCACTGACCTTGCGCTGAAAAACGAGGTGGCCGGCCGGCGGCGGTTCTGAGGAGGCCAGAATTCCGTCACCGACCGACCGAGCCCTCCGGTTTCCCAGGAGATGCGGCGGACCTGAGCACCCGAGGGGCATTTGGGAGCGATCCGTGGATCGCTGCCTCGCGAGAACCCTTACAATGCAGCGTATCCGAATCAATCAAATCCGACCGATTCGCTAATGTTCATCGATCGTTAACCCTACCTGCTAATCTTAAATTTCCGGGATTCCGACCTGACTCTACGGCAATTGTCGAAATAACTTCAGAATCTTGCCCGCGGTTCTTCGCGCATTGGATAAGAACCCTCACCGAAGCGCGCCGAAGCCCGAACGATCGGCGCCGCCGAAGCCGCCGCGGGATCGACCCGAGCCGCTTTACGCCTCTTCGGAATTGGGAATGGCGCTGGGAGGCGTTGTCAGGCGGCGCTGGCGACGATGACGCGATTGCGGCCGTTGGCTTTCGCCCGATACACGGCGTCGTCTGCGCGCTTCATGATATCGGCCGAGGAGGCATCCCCCGCGCGACGATTCGCGACGCCGACCGAAACCGTGACCCTGATGTCGCGCGTCTTGTTCTGGATCGCGAACGGCTCGCTTTCGACCCTCTCGCGGATGCGTTCGGCGACCTGACAGGCGGCATCGCGCCCGGTATCGGGCAGGACGACGACGATCTCTTCGCCGCCCATGCGGGCGACGAGATCGATGCCGCGCGTACAGGCACGGACGCGGTCGGCGAATTCGCGCAGCACTTCATCGCCGGCATCATGCCCCCAGCTGTCGTTGACCGCCTTGAAGTGGTCGACATCGAGCACGAGGATCGCCAGCGAACGGGCGCGCAAAGCCGACTCGTCGAACATCATCGCCAGCCGGCTGTCCATGAAGCGGCGGTTGTACAGGCCCGTGAGCTGGTCCATCACCGCCATCTCCATCGAGGACTGCACGCTGTCGCGCAGCCGCTCGGTGAAGCGCTTGCGGCGCACCTGGGTGCGGACGCGGGCAAGAAGCTCGTTTCGGTCGATCGGACGCATCAGGAAGTCGTGCGCACCGATGTCGAGGCCACGCAGGATGCGGGCGCGGTCCTCGACCTCCCCCATCAGGAGCACCGAGATGTTGCGCGTGCGCTCCAGCGAACAGAGCTGGCTGCACAGCCGCAAGCCATCCTGGTCCTTCAAGTCGAGGCTGATGATGACGCTGTCGAAGCTGTCTTCGGCTGCCCGCACAGCGGCTTGCCGGATATCGCTCTCGACCTCGACCGCGTGGAAGGCCGAAAGCGCGTTCTGAAGCCGCTCGACCACATGCGGACGGTCCTCGACCAGCAGGATGCGGCCATTGAGCCCCGTCTCGGCGGCGGCAGCCACCAGCGGATCGGCGATGCCGAGCCGGACCGAGGCGACGGCACGGCCGCGCAGCTCGTCCGTCATCGCCTTCAGCCTTGCCAGGCTGCGGACACGCGCAAAAAGAGCCGCATCGTCGAGCGGCTTGGTCAGGAAGTCGTCGGCCCCGGCATCGAGCCCTTGCAGGCGGTCGCGCGGCTGGTCTAGCGCCGTCACCATGACCACGGGAATATGGGCGGTTGCCGGCGTGCTCTTCAGCCGGCGGCAGACATCGAAGCCGTTCATGCCGGGCATCATGACGTCGAGCAGCACGATGTCGGCCTCGCCGCGCTCGCAGATCGCGATCGCCTCGGCGCCGCTCAATGCCGTCACCACGGCGAAGTACTCGGCCGAAAGCTTGGCCTCGAGCAGCTTCACATTGGCGGCTATGTCATCGACGACGAGAATGCGGGCGGGCATGGATCGCTCTAGGGTCGTCAGGCCGCGCCGGCATAGGTGCGGACTGTCTCCAGGAATTTCGCGACCGAGATCGGCTTGGAAAGATAGGCCTCGCAGCCACCTTCGCGAATCCRCTCCTCGTCGCCCTTCATCGCGAAGGCGGTGACCGCGACCACCGGGATCATCTTGAGGTCGTCGTCCTCCTTGATCCATTTGGTTACTTCGAGGCCCGAAACCTCGGGAAGCTGGATGTCCATCAGGATCAACGCCGGATGATGCGTCCGCGCCAGCTCGATGGCCTCGATGCCGTCCGACGTCTTCAAGGTCGCATAGCCATGCGCTTCGAGAAGATCGTTGAAGAGCTTCATGTTAAGCTCGTTGTCCTCGACGATCAGAACCGTCTTCATCAGGCCGCCCTTCATTTGCGCCAGGGATACCCGCCGTGAGGCGACGGTCTTCCCAAAATGGCGGCGTCGTTGGATGATTGCAGTAGCACGCGAGCAGTTGACGAAACGCAAACCGGATACGCGACTCCAAGCCCCATGGCACTCAGACTGACCTACGAGGACGCAGAAGCGCTGGCACTGCGTGCCCTCGGCTTCCTTGCCGCCGAACCGGAGCGGATCGAGCCGTTCCTGAGCACGACCGGCCTCGGCCCCGCGAATCTCCGCTCCGCTGCGAGCGAACCCGGCTTCCTGGCGGCCGTGCTCGACCATATCTCGGGCAGCGATTCGCTACTGCTAGAGTTTGCAGAGAATTTAAGGCTGAATCCGGAAAGAGTCGGCGAAGCGCGCCGCCTGCTCGCCGGGCCGGAGCCGGACGACTTCGCTTGAGCGCGTCAGCCCTCTCGCTGCGCAGCCTTTGCCGCGATTGCCTGGCGGACCATGATGGGCCCGAACCGTTGCGGCGCTGCCCGGCCTGCGGCTCGCCGCGCCTGATCCGCCACGCCGAGCGCGACACGCTAAGCCTCGCCCATATCGACTGCGACGCCTTCTACGCGACGATCGAGAAGCGCGACGATCCCAGCCTGCAGGACAAGCCGGTGATCGTCGGCGGCGGCAAGCGCGGCGTCGTCTCGACCTGCTGCTACATCGCCCGCACCTATGGCGTCCGCTCGGCCATGCCGATGTTCAAGGCGCTGAAGGCCTGCCCCGAAGCGGTAGTGGTCAAGCCGAATATGGCGAAATACGTCACCGTCGGCCGCGAGGTCCGGCAGATGATGCGCGAGCTGACGCCGCTGGTCGAACCGCTCTCGATCGACGAGGCCTTCCTTGATCTCTCCGGCACGGAGCGACTGCATCATGCCAGCCCCGCCGCGACGCTGGCGCGCTTCGCCAGGCGTATCGAGGCCGAGCTCGGCATCACCATCTCGGTCGGCCTGTCCTATGCCAAGTTCCTGGCCAAGGTCGCGTCCGACCTCGACAAGCCGCGGGGCTTCTCGATCATCGGCCGTGGCGAGGCGGTCGCCTTCCTCGCCGACAAGCCGGTCAGCCTCATCCCCGGCATGGGCCCGGCGAGCGTCGCGAAGCTGGCGGAAGGCGGGTTCAAGCTGATCGGGGATCTGCGCGAGGCGCCGGTCGAGAAGCTGTTCCGGCTCGCCGGCAAGGACGGCCCTCGCCTGAAGAATCTCGCCAACGGCATCGATGCGCGCACGGTCACGCCGGAGCGCGAGACCAAGAGCGTGTCCAGTGAAACGACGCTCGATGTCGATCTCTCGGGCTTCGATGAGCTGGAGCCGATCCTATGGCGGCTCTGCGAGAAGACCTCGAAACGCCTGAAAGCGCAGGAACTCGCCGGCCGGAGCATCACGCTGAAGCTGAAGACGGCCGATTTCCACACCATCACCCGCGCCACCCGGTTGCCCGAGCCGACGCAGCTTGCCGCGCGGCTCTTCGCCGCCGGCCGCGACCTGCTGAAGCGCGAATGCACAGGACCGCGCTATCGCCTGATCGGCATCGGCACGAGCGATTTCAGCCCGCCCGCTGAAGCGGACCATGGCGACCTCGCCGACACGGCGACGCCACGCCTGAAGGCGATGGAAGGCGCGCTCGACAAGCTGCGCGCCCGCTTCGGCGACGAAGCGATCGGCAAGGGGCTCAGCCTCAGGCTGCCGCAGCGGCGCTCGGGCGAGCCCGCTATTTCGCGCAAGCTTCCTGAGGAAGAAGATCCAGACGCGTGAGCGTGCCGCGCAGCGCGAAGCTGCCATAGTCGAGCTTGATCGCGCCGGTGACGCCGTTGTCGTAAAGCTCGAAGGAGATCGTATAGGACGGCGTCGATTCACCCGAGCCGACCTTGAAATACGAGATCGTGACCGGCCAGCGCGCGATCTTCTCGAATTCGGGACGCTGCAGCGGCTTCTCCGTGGGCTCGCTCTCGATGCGCTTTCCGATGACCGAAAGCGTGTCGTAGACCTCCTTGCCGGAGTTCGCGCCGTCATAGAGCCGCACGTTCAACGTATGCTGGCCGGCGCGCGCTGCCTGGATGACTGCCTTCATCTGGGCATTCGGGAAAAGCGCGTCGCTTCCGTCCCGATGGGTTTCGTCCTTGGGCTGACGCAGCTTCACCTCGTAGCCGCCGCCGTTCTTCGCGGCGGTGCCGTCGACCGTCTCGGGCTTGGAGCCGCCGGACGAGCTTTCGGTCTTGAAGCGGTAGCTGGCGCCGTCGCCCGCCTCGAAGCTGGTGGTGCGGGCGTCGATGACGCGCGGGCCGGCTTCGGTGCCGAGCTGCGTCACCTGGCGGAACGACAGTGCATAGCCCTCGCAGGCATCGCCGGTGAACTCGAAGGCAATGCGGCCGCGCGCCGTCTCGATGTTGCCGGAAGGCTTGGCGTTGTCGAGCACGAGATCATAGACCGCGCGATGCGGGGCGAGGATCACGCGATCCGCCCCCGACTGAGCCGCCGTTCCCTGCGCCCAGGCCGGCGCCGCGGCCAGCATCAACGCTGCGATACCGACTTGGCCCGCGTAAGCCGCGAGCCTCAAACCTGTTCCGTTCATGCGCCGCTTTCCGTTCCGTCCTCGTTGGAAATCTAGGTGCATTGCGGCAATGGCGCAAACATGGCGAAACACCGTTTCGCGAGCGGCGCAGCGGCCCTGCCGAGGCGGCATGGCGCGATGCTTGCGGGCCGTCCGGGCTTCGGCCATGAAAGACCGTCTCGAAAGACCCTGCCTCGCTCGCGGAGCCACGCCATGAACGTCGTCGAAACCCGTCTCGCCGAACTCGGCATCACCCTGCCGAGCCCGGCCGCGCCCGTCGCGAACTATGTGCCTTACGTGATCACGGGCAATCTTCTGATCATCTCGGGGCAGATCTGCTTCGGCCTCGACGGCAAGCTCTCCGACTCCCACAAGGGCAAGCTCGGCGCCGAGATCTTCAACGAGGCCGGGCTGGAAGCCGCGCGGCTCTGCGCCATCAACGTGCTGGCCCAGGCCAAGGCCGCGCTCGACGGCGATCTCGGCCGCATCGTGCGCTGCGTCCGCCTCGGCGGCTTCATCAATGCCGCCCCGCATTTCGCCGCGCTGCCGGCAATCATGAACGGCGCGTCCGACCTGATGGTCGAAGTGCTCGGGGACAAGGGCCGCCATGCCCGTTCGACCGTGGGCGTCGCCGAGCTGCCGGCCGATGCCGCAGTCGAGGTCGAAGCGATGTTCGAGATCATCTGATGGCTCAGGCTTCCAGGGATGCCGGCCGACCCGATCTCGGCTGGCTGGTCGCACGGCCGATCGCCCATCGCGGCCTGCACGATCTTGCCGCCGGTGTGATCGAGAACAGCCCCTCGGCCGCACAGGCTGCGATCGCCGGCGCCTTCGGCATCGAGTGCGACGTCCAGCTCACCGCCGATGGCGAGGCGGTCGTGTTCCACGATTTCGTGCTCGACCGCCTGACGGGCGAGACCGGCGCGGTCGTCGAGCGCAAGGCCGAAGCACTTTCCGCCATCACGCTCAAAGGCAGCAACGACCCTATCCTGACGCTCTCGGCCTTCCTCGACCTGATCGGCGGGCGGGTGCCACTCGTCATCGAGATCAAGAGCCGCTTCGACGGCAATCTGGCGCTGACGCGCCGGACCGTCGAGGTTGTCGCCGGCTACCGGGATCATCCGATCGTGATCAAATCCTTCGATCCCGCAATCGTGACCGCGTTGCGTGAACTCGCGCCGGACATTCCGCGCGGCATCGTGGCGATGAACGCCTATGACTATGGGGACTACGACAGGCTCTCCCCGGAGCGGAAACACGCGCTCGCCAATCTGTTGCACTTCACCGAGAGCCGGCCGCATTTCCTGTCCTGGAAGGTCGTCGATCTCGAAAGCGCCGCGCCGTATCTCTGCCGCAACGCGCTGGGCCTGCCGCTGATGAGCTGGACCGTGCGCACGCCGGATGAACGGCAGCGGGCGGCGAAATACGCCGACCAGATGGTCTTCGAGGGTTTTCGCCCTTGAGCGAGCCTGAGGGCGGCGATCTCACCGTTCGTGTCGCGACCTCCCTCAAGGCCGTCCCCGCAGGCGCGTGGAACGCCTGCGCCAATCCTCACGCGCTGCTGGACGCCGTCTCGGTGCTCGGCAGCGCTCGCCCGGGCCCGGCCATAGACCGGGACAACCCCTTTGTCAGCCACGAATTCCTCACCTCTCTGGAGGAGAGCCGCTGCACCGGCGGGCGCAGCGGCTGGTCGCCCGCCTATCTGGTCGTCGAGGATGGCGCGCGGCAGATCCTCGCCGCCGCGCCCAGCTTCCTGAAAAGCCACAGCCAGGGCGAATATGTCTTCGATCATGGCTGGGCCGACGCCTATGAGCGCGCGGGCGGTCGCTACTACCCCAAGCTTCAGGTCGCGGCGCCCTTCACGCCGGCGACGGGCCCGCGCCTGCTCGTCGCCGACGGCCCGCGCGCGGAGGAAGCCCGCGCGGCCTTGATCGCGGGGCTGGAAGCGCTTCGCGCGCAGACGCAAGCCTCCTCCGTCCATGTCACCTTCGCGCAGGAGCCCGATATCGCCGCGCTGAAGCAGGCCGGCTATCTCGAACGCAACGATCTGCAGTTCCATTGGCAGAACGAAGGCTTCGGCACCTATGACGACTTCCTCGCCACGCTGGCCTCGCGCAAGCGCAAGGCGCTGAAGCGCGAACGGCGCGAGGCTGTGTCCGCCGGCATCACCATCGAAGCTTTGTCGGGCAGCGATCTCACCGAGGCCGTCTGGGACGGTTTCTTCGGCTTCTACCAGGACACCGGCTCGCGCAAATGGGGCCGCCCCTATCTCAACCGTGCTTTCTTCTCGCAGGTCGGCGCGGCGATGGGCGAGCGCGTCGTCCTGATCATGGCCAGGCGCGCCGGCCGCTATATCGCGGGCGCGATCAACTTCCGCGGTGCCAACACGCTCTATGGCCGCAACTGGGGCTGCATCGAGGATCACCCCTTCCTGCATTTCGAGGTCTGCTATCATCAGGCCATCGACTATGCGATCGCGCACGGGCTCGCCCGCGTCGAAGCGGGCGCACAGGGCGAGCATAAGCTGGCGCGCGGCTACAGGCCCGTCATCACCCACTCCCTGCACCATATCGCCGATCCCGGCCTGCGCCGGCCGGTCGCGGCCTACATCGCGCAGGAGCGCGATCAGATCGCAGCGGCACAAGTGGCGCTCGCAGCCGAAAGCCCTTTCCGCAAGAGTGACACGGCCGATGACTGACGCCCCGGGCATTGCGGCCGCGCCGGCCGCGTCGAGCTTCTGCGGGGATGCCGAACTCGGCTACCGGCGCAGCCTCACCGATTTCTCCGCGCCGCTTCGGCTCGACGACAGCTACCGGCTGGCACATCTGCCGCTGGTCGCGCCGGAGCATCCGGGCGTGATCCCCCGGCGTGCGGACGGGTTCTACGAGATGGGGCGGCACCCCCGCGTGTTCTCGCTGGTGCTGCCGGTCGAGGATGCAGCGCTACGCGCCTCGCCCGCATTTCTCGCGCTGGAACAGGACCTGAAGGCCGCGCCTTTCGCCCGCAAGATCGCCTGGGACATCCTTCCGAAGCGACAGGACAGGCTCCACGCCACGGTCTGCGGCTCGCTCGGCCTCGATCACCCGCCGGTCATCGCCGAGGAGACCGCCAGGGAACTCCGGCAGGTGGGGCCTTTCGCCGTGGAGCTGCGCGGGCTGTTCTCCGGCAACGTCAATCGCGGCAGACTCTACCTCGCCGTCTATCCGGAGAAGCGCGGCGGCAGGAACATGCTGCAGGCCGCGCAAGTCGCGTTCGGGCGCCCGCCCGGCGACATCTGGCTCGTCGGCCTCTACAATCTCGTCGACGATCTCGATGCCGCCGAGACGGCGGCGTTGGCCGGCATCGTCTCGCGCTGGTGGAACGAGCCGCTCCTGCGCCTGACCGTGATGGAGCTGCAGGTCATGGGCGCCTGCGACGATCTCGTCCTCGACAGCGCCGTCGAGACGACATTGTCGCTGGGTTCCTGACGCAGGACGGGTCCGATTTCGCGGCCTTGACGCCCTCGCGAGCGGGCCACAGGTTGCATGTTCCGCTTCCAAGCCGTTCGGAACCGCCATGACCGCCTATGATCCGTCCAACGTCTTCGCCAAGATCCTGCGCGGCGAGCTGCCCTCCCACACCGTCTACGAGGACGACGAGACGATCGCGATCATGGACATCATGCCGCGCGCCGACGGGCATGTGCTGGTGGTCCCGAAAGCGGCGTGCCGCAACGTCTTCGACGCGCCGGCCGAGGCGCTGAAGGCCGTCGCGCTGTCGACGCAGAAGCTGGCGCTGGCGGTCAAGACCGCCTTCGCCGCCGAGGGAGTGACCATCCAGCAGTTCAACGAGGCTGCCGGCGGGCAGGTCGTGTTCCATCTCCACGTCCACGTCATGCCGCGTTTCGACGGCGTGGCGCTGCGGCCGCACACCGGCGCGATGGAGAAGAACGAGGTGCTGGCTGACAATGCCGAGAAAATTCGCGAGGCCCTGAAAAAAATCTGACGGCGGATGTCACAGGGGCGGAGGCTGCCTCGTCTTATCGTCATCAACCGATGGAGATGACCATGAGCCAACGCCTCAATGCCTTCCAGGTCGCGCCCGGAGCGATCGAAGCGCTGCTGAAGACGCAGAATTACGTCAATGAGAGCGGGCTCGAGCACAGCCTGCTCGAGCTGGTGAAGATGCGGGCGTCGCAGATCAACGGCTGCGCCTACTGTCTGCACATGCACGCGATGGACGCCCGCAAGGCCGGCGAGACCGAGGCGCGGCTCTATCTGCTCGACGCCTGGCACGAATCCGAGCTCTACACGCTGCGCGAGAAGGCCGCTCTCGGCTGGACGGAGGCCCTGACCCGACTGTCGGAAGCGAGCCCGAGCGACGCAGCCTTTGCGGAACTCCGCGCCCATTTCAGCGAGAAGGAATGCGTCGATCTCTCGCTGTCGATCAGCACGATCAACGCCTGGAACCGGATCAATGCCGGCTTCCGCTCGCGCCATCCGGCCGACAAGCCTGCCAGGGCTGCCGCCTGACCTCCACCTCTTGACGCTCCCGGCCCTGAGGCCGAACCTGAAGGCCGGGAGCCGCACTGCCAGCGAGAACCACGATGAGCAAACGTCTCAACCCCTACACAGTCGCGCCCGATGTCATGAAGCCGCTGATCGCGCTCGAATCGGCGATCAAGGATTCCGGCCTGGAATACAGCCTGATCGAGCTCGTCAAGATGCGGGCGTCGCAGATCAATGGCTGCGCCTATTGCCTGCACATGCATTCGGCCGATGCCCGCAAGGCCGGCGAGAGCGAGGCGCGGCTCTACCTGCTCAGCGCCTGGCACGAATCCGCCCTCTACACCCCGCGCGAGCGCGCCGCACTGGCCTGGACGGAAGCCTTGACGCTTCTGCCGCAGACCCACGCGCCGGATGCCGACTATGAAGAGACGCTGCGCCATTTCAGCGAGGAGGAGATGGTCAAGCTCACGCTGCTCATCGGCACGATCAATGTCTGGAACCGGGTCGCGGTCGGCTTCCGCTCGCACCATCCCAACGACAGGGCTCCGAAGGCCGCAGCGGCCTGAGCCGTCCGACGCCACCGGAGCATGACAACAGCACCCGCCAGCCTCTTCGAGGCGCATCGGTCCTATCTGACCCGCCTCGCCTACCGCATGCTCGGCTCGCTCAGCGACGCCGAGGATGTGGTGCAGGACGCCTGGCTGCGCTGGCACGATTCCGCCCCGGAAGCGTTGTCGAACCCGCGCGCCTGGCTGGGGCGCGTGGTGACGCGGCTTTGCCTCGACCTGATGAAATCGGCGAGGCGGCGGCGCGAGAACTATGTGGGTGCATGGCTGCCCGAGCCGCTGATCGAGGAGATCGGCGGCGCCTCCCATAGCGATGAGGGGCTCGACGTTCCCTATGTGCTCCAGCTCGCTCTGGAGCGCCTCTCGCCGCTCGAACGCGCCGCCTTCCTGCTGCATGATGTCTTCGACCTGCCCTTCTCCGAGATCGCTGACACGCTCGGGCGCAGCGAGGCGGCCTGCCGGCAGCTCGTCTCGCGGGCGCGCCGGCATGCGCGGCAGGACGGGCCGCGCCATCCGCTCTCACCCGAGGAGGCGAAGCGCTATGCCACGGCCTTCTTCGAAGCCGCCCACAGCACCGATCCGACCGCGCTGAAGGGCCTGCTCGCGCAGGACGCGGTGCTCCATGGCGACGGCGGCGGCAAGGCGAACTCGGTGCTCAACCCGATCTTCGGGAGCGAGAAGATCGGCCGTTTCTTCGCCGGTCTCGCTCGCAAGCCGGAACAGCAGGGCTTCGTGACCCGCTACGAGCCGGTGCTGATCAACGGCATGCCCGGCTATATCAGCGCCGAAACGGACACGGAGCAGGCCGTGGTTCTCGACATCCGCGACGGGCAGATCCAGGCGATCTACGTCATCCGCAACCCGGACAAGCTCGGCCCCGCACGGAAGCGCCTCAACGCGACCAACAGCTAGACCGCCCCGAACAGCCAGACGCCCCCGATCAGCACCACCTCGCCCGAAAGCACGGCCAGCATCATCCGGCGGCGGCTGATGGCCATCACGGCGGCGGAGGTGGCGAGCGCGGCGACGCGGATGAACAGCGGTGCGTGCGCCAATGCCCCCGGCGGCGAGACCATCAGCTTGGCGACGATGCCGGCGAGCAGCGCCGTGGCGACCGCCCTCACCCATTCGAGCAGCGGGGAATCCGCGTCGAGCCCGCGCGCGAAGCCGACGGCGAGCCAGCGCCAGATCTCGGTCGGCAGCACGGCGAAGAGCATGAGCGCGAGATAAGGCCACAGCGGCCCGTCGAGCAGGGCGATCGGCTGGGTCATGCGGCCGCTCTGCGCCGGCGGCCGACCAGGAAGGCGATGCTGCCGGCGGTCAAGCCGGCGACGATGAGATCGAAGCCGCCGCCGATGAAGCGCTCGCAGATCGGCGCTAGCGCCAGCCCCAGGACCAATGCGGTGACATCGCCGCGATGACGCAGCCCCGCCGTCAGCGAGACCAGGAAGAAGATCGGCGTCAGGCAGAGCAGCCCGGCCGCAAACGGAATCGGCAGCGCGTCGAGCAGGTAATACCCGGCGAAGGTTCCGATCGCACTCACCGCCATGCAGGTGTTGGCGAAGCCGAGGAAATAGGCCACGCGCTGGTTCACGGGGATGCCCGGCAGCCGGCGCAGCCCCTCGGTCCAAGCCGTTACGGCGACATAGTGCGCGAGGAAAAGCTGCTGCCAGACGCTCTGGCCAGGCCGGCGCAGGAGCGGCAGGATCGCCATCGTCATCGGCAGGAAGCGCAGCGAGGCGAAGGCGATGGCGATCGCGATGGCGCTCCAGGCGGCGCCGGCGGCGATCGAGGCGAAGAACAGCACCTGCGATGGGCCGGCCCAGACCAGGATGGTCGACAGCACGGCGACATCGACGGGATAGCCGACATCTCGTGCCAGGGATCCGATGCCGATCAGCCCGAAGCCGACGATCCAGGCCGGGAGCAGCAGCGCATCGCGCATGCCGGCCAGCGCCACGCGCTGCCAGCTCCAGTCTGCGGATACGCTCATCGGATCATTGCTGCGAGCAGCCTCGGGAAAACGAAACCGCCCGCGCGGGAGCCGGGCCTGTTGTCCCTATGGCTTATGCCGTGAAGCCGCGCCAAGGCTTCGCAGGGAGTGACGGCCCTGCATTGACCGCAGGGCCGAGCGCGCCGGTCAGCTCTTGCCGCCCTTCATCGCCACGGCGATCAGCTCATTGGCGAAGTCGATCAACTCTTTGGGAATGCCGCCGACCGCCTTGATGCCGAGATAGATCAGATAGACGAGGGCCGGCACGAGAATCCAGCCGAGCACTTCCTCGAAGATCTTGCGGCGGCGCCGGCGGCGGTCGCGCTTCTCGAACCAGCCCAGCTTCTCTCTTGCCGGGCGGGCCGGTGCCTGGGCGGCTGGCATGCCCTCGCCGGCTTCGGCGGCGAGGGTCGCGGATTTGCGTTTGAACAACACGTTCTCAGGCCTTTGTCAGCGGAACCTTCGGCACGGTACGGACCGCACGGCCGGACGCCTTGGGCGGTGTACCAGGCCCGTCATCCGGCCCGGCTCCGCCCTTCGGGCTTCGCCGCGGCGTGGTTTTCGCCGCCTTGCCGCCAGCCGCCGCCTTGGCGCGCGGCTTCGGCGACCTCTTGGCGGTCGCGGCTTCGACATCCTTCTCGGGCTTGGGCTTCGCCGGCCCGTCCGGGAATTCGAGGCCGAGGACCTTGATGCCGGTCTCGGACTGGACGACCACGACCTTGACGGCACCGCCATTCTTGAGGCGCCCGAACAGCACCTCGTCGGCAAGCGGCGTCTTGATGGTCTGCTGGATCAGCCGGGCCATCGGCCGGGCGCCCATCGCCTCGTCATAGCCGTTCTCGACCAGCCATTCGCGGGCCTCGTCCGAGAGCTCGATGGTGACGTTGCGGTCGGCGAGCTGGGCTTCGAGCTGGAGCACGAACTTGTCGACGACGCGGGCGACCACCGTCTTCGGCAGGTGGCCGAAGGAGATGACGGAGTCGAGCCGGTTGCGGAATTCCGGCGCGAACAGCTTGTTGATCGCCTCGGTATCGTCGCCCTCGCGCTTGCTCCGAGTGAAGCCATAGGCGTTGCGGGCCATGTCGGCGGCTCCGGCATTGGTCGTCATGATCAGGATGACGTTGCGGAAATCGACCTGCTTGCCGTTGTTGTCGGTCAGCTTGCCGTGGTCCATCACCTGCAGGAGGATGTTGAACAGGTCCGGGTGGGCCTTCTCGATCTCGTCGAGCAACAGCACGGAATGCGGATGCTGGTCGATCTGGTCGGTCAGCAGGCCACCCTGGTCGAAGCCGACATAGCCCGGAGGCGCGCCGATCAGCCGTGAGACGGTGTGGCGTTCCATGTACTCGGACATGTCGAAGCGGATCAGCTCGACGCCGAGCGAGGAAGCGAGCTGGCGCGCCACCTCGGTCTTGCCGACGCCGGTCGGGCCGGCGAAGAGATAGCAGCCAATCGGCTTCTCGCCGTCGCGCAAGCCGGCGCGGGCGAGCTTGATCGAGGAGGACAGCGCCTCGATCGCCTTCTCCTGGCCATAGACGGTGCGCTTCAGCGTCTGTTCGAGATTGCGCAGCACCTCGGCATCGTCCTTGGAGACGGTCTTGGCCGGGATGCGGGCCATGGTCGAGACAGCGATCTCGACCTCCTTCACGCCGATGATCTTCTTGCGCTTGTGCTCCGGCAGCAGCATCTGCGAGGCGCCGGTCTCGTCGATGACGTCGATCGCCTTGTCAGGCAGCTTGCGGTCGTGGATGTAGCGCGCCGACAGCTCCACCGCCGCCTTGATGGCGTCGTTGGTGTAGCGCAGCTTGTGGAACTCCTCGAAATAGGGCTTGAGGCCCTTGAGGATCTCGATCGTGTCCGGCACCGACGGCTCGTTGACGTCGATCTTCTGGAAGCGGCGCACCAGCGCCCGGTCCTTCTCGAAATACTGGCGGTATTCCTTGTAGGTGGTCGAGCCGATGCAGCGCAGCGTGCCAGAGGCGAGCGCCGGCTTCAGCAGGTTCGAGGCATCCATCGCACCGCCCGAGGTCGCACCGGCGCCGATCACCGTATGGATCTCGTCGATGAACATGATCGCCTTGGGGTGCTGCTCGATCTCCTTCATCACCTGCTTGAGGCGCTCCTCGAAATCGCCGCGATAACGGGTGCCGGCGAGCAGCGTGCCCATGTCGAGCGAGAAGACGGTCGCGTCCTTCAGGACCTCCGGCACCTCGCCGCGGGTGATCTTGAGCGCGAGGCCTTCGGCGATCGCGGTCTTGCCGACGCCGGGGTCGCCCACCAGCAGCGGGTTGTTCTTCTGGCGGCGGCAGAGGATCTGGATCGTGCGCTGCACCTCGGCCTCGCGGCCGATCAGCGGATCGATGCGCCCGTCCCTCGCCTTCCGGTTCAGGTTGACGCAGTAAGCGTCGAGCGCGCTTTCCTTTTTCTTCTTGTCCTTGTCCTCGTTGCTGCTGCCCTGCTCGGAGCGCTGCTCGCGCTGCGGCTCGCCCTCCTCCTCGGAGCCGCGCACCGGGCGGCTCTCGCTGGCGCCCGGGCGCTTGGCGATGCCGTGGCTGATGTAGTTGACCGCGTCGTAACGGGTCATGTCCTGCTCCTGCAGGAAATAGGCGGCGTGGCTTTCGCGCTCGGCGAACATCGCGACGAGCACGTTGGCGCCGGTCACCTCTTCGCGGCCGGAGGACTGGACGTGGATCACCGCGCGCTGGATCACGCGCTGGAAGCCGGCGGTGGGCTTGGAATCATCGCGGCCGTCGGTGACGAGATTCGTCAGCTCCGAGTCGATGTAGTCGACGAGGTTGCGGCGCAGCAGGTCGAGATCGACGCTGCAGGCGCGCATGACCGCGGCCGCGTCCTGGTCGTCGACCAGGGCGAGCAGGAGATGTTCGAGGGTGGCGTATTCGTGACGGCGCTCATTGGCCAGGGCCAGAGCCCGGTGAAGCGCCTGTTCGAGACTGCGCGAGAAACTCGGCAAGGGGAGCGCTCCTATCTGTTTGCGGAGTGTGCGATCGGACCCAAGGCTACTTTTTCTCCATCACGCATTGCAGCGGATGCATGTGCTTGCGTGCAAGATCCATGACGAGCGTAACCTTGGTCTCGGCGACCTCGTAGGTGAAGACGCCGCATTCGCCGACGCCGTTCTGATGCACATGCATCATGATATGCGTCGCTTCGGCGCGGTCCTTGTTGAAGAACCGCTCCAGAACGTGAACGACGAACTCCATGGGGGTGTAGTCGTCATTCAACAGCAGGACACGATAGAGGTTCGGCTTGCGTGTGCGGGTGCGGGTCAGCACCGCGGTGCCTGTGCCGTCGCGTCCACCATCGACAGGCGGTCCGGCGCGCTTGGGACGATCAGCCATGACAAGCCCGCCCGAACCCGCCCGCACGGGCGATGTCGGATCGGCTCGCATTGCTGTGTCCTTGCCTGCCTGCATCGTTCCCGTCCGCGCCATGCCTGCCGAAACCCGGTCCAAATCGATCCTGCGTTCCCACCCGAGATAGTGCTTCGCTTGCGAATTTACAGACCTCTCCGCCGCTTCGCCAGCCCGTTCCCGCCTCCTGCACCCAACTCTTCGCGACATGGCAGCCAAGCGCCCCGCCGCTTGACCCATCATACCCGCCGGACATAAGCCCCTCGGGCCGCTGGATGAAGGAAATCGCCATGACCCCCAACGCCGTCGTCACCATCGGCGAGGATCTCGCCCGGCCCGTGCGCTTCGGCAATGCCCTGCCGCTCGCCCTGATCGCCGGTCCCTGCCAGATGGAAAGCCGCGACCATGCGCTCGAATGCGCCCTGGCGCTGAAGGACATCGCGGCCGCTCTCAACATCGGGCTCGTCTTCAAGGCCTCCTTCGACAAGGCGAACCGCACCAGCGTCAGGGGCGCCCGCGGCATGGGGATGAAGGCCGCGCTGCCCGTCTTCGCCGAAATCCGCGCGCGCACGGGGCTCCCCGTCGTGACCGACGTGCATGACGCCGCCCAATGCGCTCCGGTGGCGGAGGTCGTCGACATCCTGCAGATTCCGGCCTTTCTCTGCCGCCAGACCGACCTGCTCGTGGCGGCGGCGCAGACCGGCCGCGTCGTCAACGTCAAGAAGGGCCAGTTCCTGGCACCCTGGGACATGGTCAACGTCGCGGCGAAGGTGACCGAAAGCGGCAACTCCAATGTCATGCTGACCGAGCGCGGTGCCTCCTTCGGCTACAACACGCTGGTCACCGACATGCGCGCCTTGCCGATCATGGCGGAGATCGGCGCACCGGTGATCTTCGACGCCACGCACTCCGTGCAGCAGCCCGGCGGCAAGGGAGCCTCGACGGGCGGACAGCGCGAGTTCGTGCCCGTGCTGTCGCGCGCGGCGGTCGCCGTCGGCGTCGCCGGCCTCTTCATCGAAACGCATCCCGACCCGGATCGAGCGCCTTCGGATGGCCCGAACATGGTGCCGCTCTCCGAGTTTCAGGGCCTGATCGCCGAGTTGCAAGGGTTCGACCGCCTCGCCAAGAACCGCCCGGCCCCAGCCGTCGCCTATGTCTGAGCCCGCGCCGGCGTCCAGGTCCGATCTCGGTGCCCTGATCCCGGTCCTCGGGCTGTGTGGATTCGCATCGACGTTCACGATGCGGCTGATCGACCCGCTGGTGCCGACGCTCGCCTTCGAGTTCGGCCAGAGCGTGCACCAGATCGCATTCCTGGCGACGGCCTTCTCCGGATGCTACGCGCTCGGCCAACCCTTTCTCGGGCCGATCGCCGACTCGGTCGGAAAGCTGCGCAGCATCTCGACCTGCCTCGCCTTACTCTGCGTGCTGTCGGTGCTAGCGGCTTTCGCCACGAGCTTCTGGGTCCTGCTCATCCTGCGCGCTGCCGGCGGCGTGATGGCGGGCGGCGTCATCCCCGCGGCGATGGCGGCGATCGGAGACCGCGCGCCGATGGCCGAGCGGCAGATCATGCTCGGCCGTTTCCTCGTCATCATGATCATCGGACAGATGGCGGGCGCGACCTTCTCCGGCCTCGTCGCCGATCATGTCGGCTGGCGGGCCGTGCTGCTGGTTGCCGGTGTGCTCGCCGGCGGCGGCGCGCTGGTGGTCCGGCTGGTACTGAGGCCGCGGCCCGATGCGGCCCGCCCGCCGCTCAGCCTCGCCGGCGCGGTGATGAGCTACAAGGCGGTCTTCGCCAATCCGCGCAGCAAGCTGCTCTACCTGTTCGTCCTGCTGGAAGGCTCGCTCGTCTTCGGGCTGTCGCCGTTCATCGCCGCCATCCTGCACGAGCGCTCAGATGCCAGCCCCTCGCAGGCCGGCATCGCGATCGGTGCGATGGGGCTCGGCGGCCTCGTCTATGGCGTGCTGACCCGCATCCTGGTCGAGCGGGTCGGGCCGCGGCAGATGATGCGGTATGGCGGCCTTGCCGTCGCGCTGGCCTATTTCGCCTTCACCCTGCCCGCCCCCTGGTGGACCGCCATCGGCGTCTTCCTCCTGATGGGCTTCGGCTTCTTCCTGATTCACGGCACGTTCCAGGCGCAGGCGACCGAACTCGCGCCGACGGCCCGCGGCTCGGCCATGGCCCTGTTCGCGTGCTTCTTCTTCATGGGACACGCAACCGGCCCATTGGTCATGGGTGCGCTGCTGAATCTCATCGGGACCCAGCAGGCACTCATCGTCTTCGGCATCGGGATCGGCGTGCTCGGCTTCGTGACGCCCCGCCTTCTCCCGCCGCTCGGCTCGCGTACCTAGAAGGTTGGTCAGCGCCCGCGATAGGGCGCGACGCCCTGGTCCGGCAGCCAGAGGCCCTTCGGCGGCTCACCGATCTGCCAGAACACGTCGATCGGGATGCCGCCGCGCGGATACCAGTAGCCGCCGATGCGGAACCATTCCGGCTCGAGCAGATCGACCAGCGTCTTGCCTATCGAGACGGTGCAGTCCTCGTGGAAGGCGCCGTGGTTGCGGAAGGCGCCAAGATAGAGCTTCAGCGACTTCGACTCGACCAGCCACTGGCCCGGCAGATAGTCGATGACGAGGATGCCGAAATCGGGCTGCCCCGTGACCGGGCAGATCGACGTGAATTCGGGACAGGTGAAGCGCGTGAGATAGCGCGTGCCGGCATGGGGATTGGGCACGCGGTCGAGCCGCGCCTCCTCGGGCGAGGCGGGCAAGCTGCTGCTCTGGCCGAGCTGCAAGGTCGAGGCGTCGATGGCCATGGGACATGCTCCTGAAGTTTGCCGGAGCCTGTAGCGCATCTTTCGCGGAAGGGGGAAGCCATCGGCGGCCGAAAGGGCATTGCCGGCGAAGATCGCGCTCACGGGATTTCAAAGCATAGGCCGGCGTCAATTCGATCAATATTTATCGAATGTCCACACCCTTCCTTGCTTCGACGTAGATCACATTATAGCTCAACGTTGTTATTGGGCGGCCGATCACTACAATTCTATGATAATTGCAGGCATATTGTTCTTGATCGGACTGTTGATCGGTCTTTCATACGGATATCCGGCGATCGTCGGCGCGAGCACGCTTGTGACCTTCGTCATCTTTCCGGTTTGGCTGATCCGCGGGGAACTCGGCCTTTTCAGCATCCTCTTGTGGATCGGCTATCTGTTCGCCCTGCAGAGCGGCTTCATGCTCGGCAGCTACCTGGGCATGCCTGGAGACGAGGAATAGGCCCCCGGCCGATTACCAGAACCAGATCGGTCGACCGACGAACAGGCACAGCCCTGTCCACCAGAGAAAGGTCAGGCTGCACCAGAACAGAACAGCGAGCAGCGACGGTCGGCGGCGACTGGACAGATTCTGGAACATTTTCGTTTCTCGAAGGAATGCGGCGCGGCGTTCACCCTGCCTGTCCGCAATCCGTGGACCAGCTGGGCCAGCCAGCATCGAACGCGCGTGGGCACCCACGGCCCTCCCTCCCAAACACCGACCGCTTCATGCTCCCCGGATGCGGATCGGGGCTTTCGCAACGACAGGCTGTTGGCTAGAAGCGCGTCAGTCGTCTCACCCACCTCCCCTCCGGAGCCTGCCATGACCGCGATCATCGACATCATCGGACGCCAGATCCTGGATTCCCGCGGCAATCCGACTGTCGAGGTCGATGTCGTGCTCGAGGACGGCTCGATGGGCCGCGCGGCAGTTCCCTCCGGCGCCTCGACCGGCGCGCATGAGGCCGTCGAGCTGCGCGACGGCGACAAGAGCCGCTATCTCGGCAAGGGCGTGCTCAAAGCCGTCGAAGCGGTCAACGTCGACATCGCCGAGGCGATCGTCGCGATGGACGCCGAGGACCAGACCGCGATCGACCAGACCATGATCGAGCTCGACGGCACCCCGAACAAGTCCAAGCTCGGTGCCAACGCCATCCTCGGCGTGTCGCTCGCCGTGGCCAAGGCAGCTGCGGAGGCCGCCGGCCTGCCGCTTTACCGCTATGTCGGCGGCACCTCGGCCCGCGTCCTGCCCGTGCCGATGATGAACATCGTCAATGGCGGCGCCCATGCCGACAACCCGATCGACTTCCAGGAATTCATGGTCATGCCGATCGGCGCGACCTCCTTCGCCGAAGGCCTGCGCATGGGCGCGGAGATATTCCACACCCTGAAGAAGAAGCTGCACGACGCCGGCCACAACACCAATGTCGGCGACGAGGGCGGCTTCGCTCCGAACATCAAGTCGGCTGAGGCCGCGCTCGACTTCGTGATGCAGGCGATCGAGACCGCCGGCTACAAGCCGGGCGAGGACGTCGCGCTCGCGCTCGACTGCGCCGCGACCGAGTTCTTCAAAGACGGCGCTTACGTCTACGAAGGCGAGCGCAAGACGCGCGACCCGAAGGCGCAGGCCAAGTACCTCGCCAAGCTCGTCGGCAACTATCCGATCGTCTCGATCGAGGACGGCATGTCCGAGGATGACTGGGAAGGCTGGAAGGCGCTGACCGACCTCGTCGGCTCGAAGTGCCAGCTCGTCGGCGACGATCTCTTCGTCACCAATGTCGAGCGCCTGTCGCGTGGCATCAAGGGCAAGACCGCCAACTCGATCCTGGTCAAGGTCAACCAGATCGGCTCGCTCACCGAGACGCTCGCCGCCGTCGAGATGGCGCAGCGTGCCGGCTACACCGCCGTGATGTCGCACCGCTCGGGCGAGACCGAGGATTCGACCATCGCCGATCTCGCGGTCGCGACCAATTGCGGGCAGATCAAGACGGGCTCGCTGGCCCGTTCCGACCGGACCGCGAAGTACAACCAGCTGCTGCGCATCGAGGAAGAACTGGGCGCGCAGGCGATCTATGCCGGCCGCGCTGCGCTGAAGGCGCTGGCCTGACCGACGCTTCTCCTGCCGCGCCTCACCAGCGCGGCAGCAAGCTCGTCGTCTGGGACAAGCCCCAGGAACCGGCCGCCTGCACGCTGCCGGCCGCCCCGGAAACCGCGCCGACGACCTTGGTCGCCGGCGCGACCACGTACCGGCTCCAGGAATCGTCGCGCGACGATTCCATGGCCTGCACCGTTTCGATGACCGATGCCGCAGCGGGAGGCAGGATCACCAGCGGCCCGGCCATCGCCGTGTAGCGGTCCGACGGCGGCGCGCTCCGGCGCGCCGGAGATGCCGGTCTGGTCCGCTCGCCCGCGTCCGAACGCGGCTTGGCGAGCACAGCGAATTGCGGCGGCGCCCACTCGCCGCGCTCCGGCCAAGTCAGCGACATCGGCATCGCGAGGGCTGCCGGCGTGATCTGCAGGTTCGCCGCAGAATCCTCGCCACCCGCGATGTCCACCGCATCCAGCCGGTCCGTGATCTTGCCGTCCCGCAGCAGCGCCAGTTTCGGAATCATCGCCTGCTCGATGCGCGCACCGACAGCCTCGTGCCTTGTCGCAGCGCCGGACAGAAGGCCCGGAAGCGCYGCGAGCATCGCGGTCGCGGTCGCGATTCCCAACGACAGCAGGAGATGGTTGCCGAGGCGGCTCGCCATCGCGGCGGGCCTGGGGGAATAAGGGTGGCCGGGCATCGGCTGTCTCTCCGGTGGCTGCGCCCATTTGGTATTGCAACGCAAGCAAGCCGCCCGCTCTGGGCGCCAGCGGGGCCGAAACGCGGCGCAATTACGGTCTACCGCCGCTTGCGCGGCTGCCATGCGCATCAGCCCGTAACGGCACTGCAGCGATCCACGCTATGCGACGTCATGGATCAACGCATCGCGAGCCTTCCGGCGCCACACGACAGGGAGCGCCGGCGACGCCGGCTCGCCGTGGCGGGCATGCTGCTCAGCGTGGTGATCTTCGGCTCGAATTTCGTCATCAGCCGCCACGCCGTGCTGCACGGCATCACACCCTATGACCTGCTGGCGCTGCGCTTCGCGACGGCCGGGCTCCTGCTCCTGCCGCTGTTCCTGCGGCCGGGGCTTGCGAGCTGTGGCGGCGTCGGCTGGGGACGCGGGCTGTTGCTGGCGCTGTCGAGCGGCTTCCCGATGACGTTCCTGATGCTGATGGGGCTCACTTTGGCGCCCGCGGCCCATGGCGCCACGATCGGGCCGGGCACGGTGACGCTGATCGGCATCGTCGGTTCGGTGGTGCTGTTCGGCGCGGTGCTGACGCGCAATCTCATCATCGGCATCTGCGGCGTGCTTGCCGGCCTCGCCTGCCTCGCCATTGCGGGCACGACGGGGGCGAGCGCCGGCACGCTGCGCGGCGATTTGATGTTCCTCGGCGTCGGCCTGCTCTGGGGCTTCTATCCGCTGATGATCCAGCTCTGGAAGGTCGACGGCCTGCGCGCAGCGGCGGTCGTCTCGGTGCTGTCCCTCGCCTGGCTGCCGGTCTACGCCCTGTTCTTCTTCCGCGGCTTCGACATCGCGCCATGGTGGGTGCTCTCGCTGCACGCGCTCTATCAGGGCGTGATCAACGTCATCATCGGCCTGTGGATCTGGGGTTGGGCGGCGCATGTGCTGGGGCCGGCGGTCGTCGGACGCTTCCCGCCGCTGATCCCCGTTACCGGCACGCTGCTGGCGATCCCGGTGCTCGGCGAGATTCCGTCCTCGCTCCAGCTCATCGGGATCGTGCTCATCATCAGCGGGCTGTTCGTCGCCTCATGGCGCAAGCCGCCGCGAAAGGCCGGTCACGAGCACGTTCCAGCCGACCGAGACGGCCAGGCCTGACGCCAAGGCCGCCCAGGACCCGAACGGCACCGCCATCAGGTGCACCACGGCGAGCCCGAGCCCGACGCCGAGCAGGCCGAGCGCTCCGCTGCCGATCACCGCAGCTGCGGCCGGTCCGCCGACCCGCGGCTGGAGAATGACGATCAGGCTGGACAGGACGATGGGCAGCCCGGCGAGGACACCGGCCCAGGCCGCACCGACCCGTTCGCTGGCGACGGTGACGATGCCGACGAGCGCGGCCACGCAAGCGGCACGCAGCGGGATGGCGTAACGCGATAGCGTGACCGGGCCGGCCGCACGGACGGCGAGATAGGGCCGCACGAGCCGGTGCACGATAATGAACGCAAAGACCGTTAGGACGGCGAGCGGCAGCGCCTGCAGGTTCAGCGAGCGCACGGCCAGGAGCACCGCAACCCAGACGGCCAGGGATATCGCGAGCGAAGGCAGCGTCGTCAGGCGCTGTGCCAAAACCACATAGCTCAGCACGAAACTCGCATGGGTGACGTTGGCGTTCATCGTGCCCAATGCGCTGGCCGCGATGAACGCGGCGTCATGGTCCAGCGCCAGGAAGACGAGGACGGGCCCGAGCGAGATCGGCAATGTCGCGATCATCGCCGCGACGAGCGGTCCGGCGCGCTCGGCCAGCAGCGAACAGCTCACCACCACCGCGGCGGCGATGGCCATCTTGATCGGCAGCAGAGCGAGCCCTGCTATCAAGCGGTCTCGCCCCGCGCCCAGCCTTCCCTGGTCTCGGCGATGAAATCTGCGAGGCGACCGGCTGCGATGGCGGCGCGCAGGCCTGCCATCAAATCCTGGTAGTAGGCGAGGTTCACCCAGGTCAGCAGCATCTTGCCGAGCATCTCCTCGGCCTTGACGAGGTGGTGCAGATAGGCGCGCGACCAGTTGTTGGCCGCCGGGCAGGAGGACTGCTCGTCGATCGGGCGCGGGTCCTCGGCGTGCTTGGCGTTCTTGAGGTTCATCCGGCCGAAGCGGGTGAATATCTGGCCGTGGCGGCCGGCGCGCGTCGGCATCACGCAGTCGAACATGTCGATGCCGCGCGCGACGGACTGGACGATGTCGTCTGGCGTGCCTACGCCCATGAGGTAGCGCGGCTTTTCCTGCGGCAGATGCGGCTCGACCGTCTCGATCATCGCCAGCATGACGTCCTGCGGTTCGCCGACAGCGAGCCCGCCGATGGCATAGCCCTTGAGGTCCATGGCGGTGAGCTCGCGCGCGCTCTCGACGCGCAGATGCGGCACGTCCCCGCCCTGCACGATGCCGAACAGCGCCCGGCCGGGATGGTCGCCGAAAGCCGCCTTGCAGCGCTCGGCCCAGCGCAGCGAGAGCCGCATCGCCTTTTCCGCGACCTTCTCCTCGCAGGGCAGCGCGACGCATTCGTCGAGCTGCATGACGATGTCGGAGCCGAGCAGGTTCTGAATCTCGACCGAGCGCTCGGGCGTGAGCATATGCTTGGAGCCGTCGATATGGGAGCGGAAGGTGACGCCCTCCTCGGTCAGTTTCCGGAGTTGCGACAGCGACATCACCTGGAAGCCACCGGAATCGGTCAGGATCGGGTGCGGCCAGTTCATGAACCTGTGCAGCCCGCCGAGCCGCGCGACACGCTCGGCGCCCGGGCGCAGCATCAGGTGATAAGTGTTGCCGAGCACGACATCGGCGCCGAGCGCCCTCACCTGCTCGGGATACATCCCCTTCACGGTCGCGGCGGTGCCGACCGGCATGAAGGCCGGCGTGCGGATGACGCCGCGCGGCATGGTGATCGCGCCGGTGCGGGCGGCGCCATCGCGCGCGGCGACGCGGAAGGTGAAATCGGTGGTCGCAGCGGCTTCGGGCTGCGCGGGCTGGAACGGAGCGGTCATGGCCTGCGAGGTAGAGCAGCGCCGGCGTTTAGGGAAGAGACCCGAACGCCGGATGGCCTTTCCCCGCCGTCATGCTCGAGCTTGCCCGAGCATCTCAGGACGCGGGGGCTCTTGAGCCCCATTCGGCATGAGATTCTCGGGTCGACGCTACGCGCCGCCCGAGAATGACGGCGATTATCCAGGCTCAGCCCTTCGAGACCACCGCCTCATAGATCTCCGGCTTGAAGCCGACGATCGTCTTGCCCTTGCCGAGGTCGAGCACAGGGCGCTTGATCATCGAGGGCTGGGCGAGCATCAGCGCGATGGCCTTGCCGGCATCGAGCCCTTGCTTCTGATCGTCGGGCAGCGCGCGGAAGGTCGTGCCGGCGCGGTTCAGCACCGTCTCCCAGCCATGTTCCTTGACCCAGCGCTCGAGCGAGACCTTGTCGATCCCGTCAGCCTTGTAATCGTGGAAGCCGTAGGCCGCGCCATGGCCGTCGAGCCAGCTGCGCGCCTTCTTCATCGTGTCGCAGTTCTTGATGCCGTAGATGGTGATAGCCACGTCGAACGCCTCAAGCCGGCCGCTTCGGGATGTCGAGGCCGCGCTGCACCGCCGGGCGCGACAGGCAGCGCTCCAGCCAGATCGGCACATGCGTCAGCGTCGCGTAGTCGACGAGCTCGCCCGCGCCGTAGAAGCCGACGAGATTGCGCACCCAGCCGAGTATGGCGATATCGGCGATGGTGTATTCGTCGCCCATGATCCAGGGGCGGCTGGCGAGCCTCTCCTCAAGCACGCCGAGCAGGCGCTTGCTCTCGCTGGCGTAGCGGTCGCGCGGGCGCTTGTCCTCGTATTCGCGGCCGGCGAACTTGTGGAAGAAGCCGAGCTGGCCAAACATCGGCCCGATCGCCGCCATCTGGAAGAACACCCACTGGATGGTCTCATAGCGGGCGGCGGGGTCCTTGGGCAGGAGTTTGCCGGTCTTCTCGGCGAGGTAGAGCAGAATCGCGCCCGACTCCCACAGGCCGAGAGGCTTTCCGTTCGGGCCATCGGGATCGATGATCGCAGGGATCTTGCCGTTCGGATTGAGCGAGAGGAATTCCGGGCCCCAGGTCTCGTTCTTGCCGATGTCGATGAGGTGCGGCTCGTAGGGCAGCCCCAGCTCTTCCAGCACGATCGAGGCCTTCACGCCATTGGGCGTCGGCAGCGAATAGAGCTGGATGCGCTCGGGGTGGCTGGCGGGCCAGCGCTTGGTGATCGGGAAGGCGGAGAGGTCGGCCATAAGGTGCTCCGGTTGAATCGGATGAGCGTCGGCGCAGGACGATAGAGCCGGGCGCGCCCAAAGCAACGGGGCGGCCCGGCCCTATCCCGCAAGGCTGGCTTGCGGCAGTGCACGATCACCCGCCGGCGAGGTTCCAACGGCCCAGAATCTCATAGGGGCGCAGCGGAACGCTCCGGATCAGGGCAAAGTCCGTCACAAGCCAGCTCAGCGGCTGCACGCGGAACGTCTTGGTCCAGAAGCGATCGTAAAGCAGCGTCAGATGCGGACGGCCCGAAGACCGCCGGCCGCGAAAGCCCTCTGCCCGCATCTCCCACCCCAGTTTGTCCTGAAGCCTATCGGCTCCGATCACGCTATCGCCGCCGGTGATGACGAGCGCGGGTGTTTCGGCGCTTTGCGCGAAGGTCGCCACTTCATCGAGCCGCAGCTTGAAAGCGTTCTGTCTGACTCGCAACGCAACGCGATTCATCAAGGCAAAGTCCTTGGCGTCCGGCTCTCGATGCTCGGACCAGCCCCAAAGCGTAACGTGATATTTGCCGGTGCCGCGCGGACGGCCCGACAGGCTAAACCAATTGCGCAGCGCGCAGGCCATATGGTCGGCCGAAGCCGCCGCGACGGGATTGGGCAGAAGCGCGAAGAAGTAGTTCGCCTGCCTTGGAAGCCAGATTCTCCGTTCCATGGTCGCCTCCTTCAGAAAAGATGGCAGAAGCGGCATCATAGAACAAAACATGAACATGTAAATACGACTGCGGGCAGAATCTTCGCGCGAAAGCACGACGCCGCCGATCCGAGCTATCGTCACTTCGACATGGCGCGGGCAGCGTGTTCGGCTATGCTGCGAGCATCAGGTCGATTTTCCGGAAAGCTCGAACAATGAAGCTGGACGGCATCGCGGGCTTCGTGGCGGTCGCTGAGGAAGGCTCGATCAGCGAGGCGGCGCGCCGGCTGCGGCTGTCGAAATCGGTTGTCAGCGAAAGGCTGGCGGAACTGGAACGCAGCCTCGGAGCCGCGCTGCTGCATCGCACGACGCGCAGGATATCGGTGACGGAGGATGGCGTAGCCTTCCTCGAACGCGCCCGGCGCATCCTGCGTGAGGTGTCGGAGGCGGCGACGGACCTCGCCGAACGCCGCGGGACGCTCAGCGGCCCGATGCGGATCGCGGCGCCGGTCACCTTCGGGCGGATGCATCTGGGCCCCGCGCTCTACCCGTTTCTGGCCGCGAATCCCGGGATCGAACTGACGCTCGATATCGACGACCGTCGCGTCGATATCGCTTCCGGCGTCCATGACGGTGTCGTGCTCGAGGATTCCCGCCTGATGATCTGGCGCCTGGCCCCGAGCCGCCGCGTGCTGGTGGCATCGCCCGGCTATCTGACGCGTTGCGGCCTGCCTGCGACGACGACCGAGCTCGATGCGCACAAGGGCATCTTCTATACGAACCGCGGCGCATCGGATTGGCGCTTCACCACGCCGCAAGGGGCCGAGATCGTGCGCGCGCGGGTCGGGCTCAGGGTCAACAACGGCGACATGATGCGCGACGCCGCGCTCGCCGGCCTCGGCATCGCATTGTTGCCGCTCTTCATAACCGGGCCGGATATTCGGCAGGGCCGGCTCACTGTCGTCGATGTCGGCGTCCTGCCGGCACCGGAATTCATCTACCTCGCGCATCCCGAAGGCCGGCTGCCTTCCGCAAAGCT
Source organism: Allobosea sp. P4_C6 (assembly GCF_056402015.1). Classification (NCBI taxonomy): domain Bacteria; kingdom Pseudomonadati; phylum Pseudomonadota; class Alphaproteobacteria; order Hyphomicrobiales; family Alloboseaceae; genus Allobosea; species Allobosea sp. P4_C6. The sequence continues at coordinate 80,884 of NZ_JBFUIF010000011.1, read as the reverse complement.
GCGCGCGGTAGCCGCTCATCTGCGAGCCGCATTCGGCGACCGGCCCTCCTGGGAGGACGGAGTCCCTTGAAACCATCCGGTCACGCCATGCCGGATTGTTCGGTTTCCCTGGAAACTAGAACCACTCGGAGCAGGCTAATCCGGACACTACGACAGCTTTACCTGAAACGAGCCACGGGGCTGAAAGCGACGGTCGCAGCGACCGCCCTCCCGATGGGTGGGATCATGCGATGTTGAAGTTCGTTCTGGCTCTTGGAGCCCTCGCCCTCGGCGCGCCCGCGATGGCGCAGGTCCCGGCCTTTCCGACGTCCTTCACGTCGCGAGCTATCGAGACCAACGGTGCAACGATCCATGTCCGGGTCGGCGGCTCCGGGCCGGCTGTCGTTCTGATCCATGGCTATGGCGAGACAGGAGACATGTGGGCGCCGATGGCGGCCGACCTCGCCCGCGATCATACCGTCGTCGTGCCCGATCTGCGCGGGCTGGGGCTCTCCTCCAAGCCACCTTCCGGCTTCGACAAGAAGACGCAGGCCGGCGATGTCGCCGGCGTCCTCGACGCGCTCAAGATCGAGCGTGCGGATCTTGTGACGCATGACATCGGCAACATGGTCGGCTTCGCCTTCGCCGCGCAGCATCCGCAGCGCGTCCGCCGCTTCGCCCTGATCGACGCGCCGGTTCCCGGCGTCGGGCCCTGGGAGGAGATCCTGAAGAACCCGTTGCTATGGCACTTCCGCTTCGGCGGCCCGGATATGGAGCGACTGGTGGCGGGGCGCGAGCGCATCTATCTCGACCGCTTCTGGAACGAGTTCTCGGCGACGCCGAGCCGCTTCAGCGAGGCCTCGCGCGAGCATTACGCCAAGCTCTACGCCTTGCCCGGCGCGATGCATTCCGGCTTCGCCCAGTTCGCCGCCTTCGATCAGGACGCGATCGACAACCGCGCCTATCTCGCGGCCGGCGGCAAGCTCACCATGCCGATCCTGGCGATCGGCGGCGAAAAGTCGTTCGGCCCGACGATGGCGGCCGTGATGCGCGCTGCGGCGACCGACGTGACCGAAGGAATCGTGCCCGATTCAGGCCACTGGATCATGGAAGAGAACCCCGAAGCCACGACCAGGATGGTCCGCGCCTTCCTCGACAAGACGCCCTGAGGCGGACATTTCCGGCCGGCGGGTATCCGCCGGACATCGAGACGAAACCGAACAACAAGGGCAGGTCGACGCACCCGCCCTTGCCGGCCGAATCTTTGGCGCCGGCCGCGGGGCCTCTAGGTCATTCCCACTCGATCGTGCCGGGCGGCTTGCTCGTCACGTCGTAGACGACGCGGTTGATGCCCTTGACCTCGTTGATGATGCGGGTCGCGGCGCGGCCGAGGAAGTTCATGTCGAAGGGGTAGAAATCCGCCGTCATGCCGTCGACCGAAGTCACGGCGCGCAGCGCGCAGACATGATCGTAAGTGCGGTAGTCGCCCATCACGCCGACCGTGCGCACCGGCAGCAGCACCGCGAAGGCCTGCCAGATCACGTCATAGAGGCCGGCCTTGCGGATCTCGTCGAGATAGATCGCATCCGCCCTGCGCAGGATGTCGAGCTTTTCCTTGGTGATCTCGCCCGGGCAGCGGATGGCGAGGCCCGGCCCCGGGAAGGGGTGGCGGCCGACGAAGGCCTCGGGCAGGCCGAGCTCGCGGCCGAGCACGCGGACCTCGTCCTTGAACAGCTCGCGCAGCGGCTCGACGAGCTTCATCTTCATGCGCTCGGGCAGGCCGCCGACATTGTGGTGGCTCTTGATCGTCACCGAGGGGCCACCGGAGAAGGACACGCTCTCGATCACGTCGGGATAGAGCGTGCCCTGTGCCAGGAAATCGGCGCCGCCGATCTTGGCGGCCTCGGCATCGAAGACCTCGATGAAGAGGCGGCCGATGGTCTTGCGCTTGGCCTCGGGGTCGGCCCCGCATTTCGCCAGCTCGGAGAGGAAAAGCTCTTCCGCCTCAACATGGACGAGCGGGATGTTGTAATGATCCCTGAACAGACGGACGACCTCTTCGGCCTCGTTCATCCGCATCAGGCCGTGATCGACGAAGACGCAGGTGAGCTGGTCGCCGATCGCCTCGTGGATCAGCACCGCCGCGACCGCCGAGTCGACGCCGCCGGAAAGGCCGCAGATGACGCGGCCGGTGCCGACCTGATCCTTGATCTTCTTCTGCATCTCGGCGCGATAGGCCGACATGCTCCAGTCCGGCTTGCAGCCGCAGATATCGACGACGAAGTTGCGCAGGAGCTTGCCGCCATCCGGCGTATGCACCACCTCGGGGTGGAACATCGTGGTGTAGAAGCGCCGCTCTTCGTCGCTCGCCACCGCGAAGGGGGCGTTCTCCGAGGTCGCCTTGACCGAGAAGCCCTGCGGCAACTGCGTGACGCGGTCGCCATGGCTCATCCAGACGGGATAGCGCGCACCCTTCTCCCAGACGCCGGCGAAGAGTGCCGAAGGGGCGAGGATCTCGACATCGGCGCGGCCGAACTCGGCGGCATGCCCGCCCTCGACCTTGCCGCCGAGCTGATGCGCCATGGTCTGCTGGCCGTAGCAGATGCCCATCAGCGGGATGTTCGCGCTGAAGACCGCTTCAGGGGCGCGAGGGCTGCCCTCGTCCGGCACCGAGGCCGGGCCCCCGGAGAAGATCACGCCCTTGGGCTTCAGCCGCTCGAACGCCTCACTCGCCGACTGGAATGGCGCGATCTCGCAGTAGACGCCGATCTCGCGGATGCGCCGCGCGATGAGCTGCGTCACCTGCGAGCCGAAATCGATGATGAGGATGGAGTCGTGATGGGGCTGAGCGCTCGTCATCGCGTCCCGTTAATGGATCACGCGGGCGCGCGCAACGGCCGCAACCGCCTCAATCCCCGCGCCGGAGGCAGGCCAGGTAGAAACCGTCCGTGCCGCTGCGTCGTGGCGAGAGCTGGAGGCCGAACTCCGTGGCAAAGCGCGCCAGCAGGGAAAAGTCGCTTTCCGCCCCCTTGAGCACATCGATCGGCGCCACTGGAGCGAAACCGGGGTGACGGCCGAGAAAGGCGCGGATCGCCTCGTCGTTCTCCTCCGGCAGGACCGAGCAGGTGATGTAGGCGATGCGGCCGCCGGGGCGAACCAACTTCGCGGCTCGGGCCAGCACCTCGGCCTGGTCCTTGATCCGCTCGGCAAGGGCGCCGGGGCGCACGCGCCATTTCGCATCCGGATTGCGGCGCCAGGTCCCGGAGCCGGTGCAGGGCGCATCGACCAGCACGAGATCGGCCTGGCCGGCGATGTCGGCGAACGGCTCGTGGCCGCGCGAACGGGGGATGCGGACCTCGACGATGCCTGCGCCCGAGCGCGCCACGCGGTCATGCAACGGCGCGAGCCGGCGGCTGTCGAGATCGGTGGCGTAGAGGCTGCCGCGATTGGCCATGAGGGCAGCGAGCGCGAGCGTCTTGCCCCCTGCCCCGGCGCAGAGGTCGATCACGGTCTGCCCCGGCTGCGCCCCGGCGAGCAGTGTCACCAACTGCGAGCCCTCGTCCTGGATTTCGAACGCGCCGGCGAAGAAGCCGGGCTCGGTCTGGAGCGAGGGGCCACGCCCGTCATGCCCCGGCTGGAAGCGCAGCGCGTCGGGAGACCAGGCGCCGGGCTCGGGCTGGAGATGGGCGAGGTCTCCGAGCACGGCGTCGCGGCTCGCCTTGAGTCGATTGACGCGCAGGTCGATCGGCGCGCGGGACGCCAGCGCGCGCCCCTCTGCCACCGCCGCCTCGCCGAAACCGCTCTCGACGGAGGGCCAGAGCCATTCGGGGACATCGGCGCGCACCCAATCGGGAGCGCCCTCGTCCGTAAAAGCGGTCAGAAGCGCCGTCTCGTCCGCATTCAGCGGGGCCGGAGCATGATTCTCACCCGAGAAGAGCTCGCCGATTTCCGCCAGAGGCAGGCCACGCAGGCCCGCCAGCATGCCGAGAACCAGCGCGCGAGGCTCCTCCGACGCCATCGCGTAGCAGGACGAGGCTTTGCGGCGCAGGGCGTCATAGACCAGCGAAGCGATGGCCGCGCGATCCTTCGAACCGGCGAAGCGCCGCGACAGCCCCCAATCCTTGAGCGCATCCGCCGCCGGGCGGCGGCGCTCGATAATGTCCTGCAGCACCTCGATGGCGGCGCTGATCCGGGCGGCTGGCGTCATGATGCGTCATTCCTGGCGCAGGCCGCTCCGGCCGGCGCCGCAAGGCGGTGAGTGGGTTGTGCTTCGACCAGTTCAAACATGACGCCGAGGCATGGGGGCTCCTGCGGCATGCTCTTGACGCGGTCGTTTCACAAGCGGAAAGACGATGCAACCGCATGTCGCGGTCTCTGGGGTATCCACATATGAAAAGCGCCAGCCGCATCGTCATCCTGAGCCTCGTCGCCCTCGGCCTCGCCGCCTGCGCGACCCAGCCGCAGCAGGACTTCACCCCGCCGGCTTCCAAGCGCCTGGACGCAAAGACGACCCTCGAGAACCGCCGCTGATACGGCTCCGGCGCGAGAGGCAGCCACCAGAGCGCGGCGCACCTACGACGCACCTGTTTACAATCCAGTGAAGCCCGCATCGACCCTCACGTCGGCGCGGGTATTTTCATGCCGGCAGGCCGCGACAACTCCGTGGCCCGGGCAATCGACAGCTGCTTGGGCCAGGTGAAGCAGAGAATCCGAATGCCGGCCTTCATGGCGTTGTCACAGCCTCTGACCTAAGTTCGCGCGTATTTCCGCGATCCGGGGTCAAACCATGAAAAAGACGTTCCTTCTCTCGACATCGCTTTTCGTCGCGCTGGCCTTGCAGCCGCTTGCGGCCGTCGCCCAGCCGGCGCCCACCCTCTCCGGCCAGAAGCCGCTCGTCGTCGCCCATCGCGGCGCCAGCGGCTACCTGCCCGAGCACACGCTTGAGGGCTACAAGCTCGCGATCGAACAGGGCGCGGATTTCATCGAGCCCGATCTGGTCTCGACCAAGGACGGCGTCCTAGTCGTGCGCCACGAGCCGATGCTGAGCGGCACCACCGACGTCGCCGACCGGCCGGAATTCGCCGGCCGCAAGACCACGCGCAAGGTCGACGGCGTCGACACCGCGGACTGGTTCGCCAATGATTTCACGGTGACCGAGATCAAGACGCTGCGCGCCAAGCAGGCCTTCGCCGACCGCGACCAGTCCCATAACGGCAAGTACCAGATCCCGACCTTCCAGGAGGTCATCGACCTCGCCAAGGCCGAGAGCGCCCGCACCGGCCGGACGATCGGCATCTATCCCGAGACGAAGCATCCGACCTATCACGCGGCTCTCGGCCTCGCCTTCGAGGACAAGCTCCTCGACATGCTCAAGGCCGCCGGCTGGACCGAGAAGACCTCGCCGGTGTTCATCCAGAGCTTCGAAACGGGCAACCTCAAATACCTGCGCAAGAAGACGCAGCTGCGTCTCGTCCAGCTCGTCGATGGCGACGGCGTCGACAAGGACGGCAAGGTCTCGCTGGCAGCGCCGTTCGACCGTCCCTACGACTTCGCCGTGCTCGGCGACAAGCGCAGCTTCCAGGACATGCTCTCCGCCGAAGGGCTCAAGGAAATCGCGACCTATGCCGACGGTGTCGGCCCCTGGAAGCCCTATCTGCTCGGCGCGAAGCAGACGATCGGGGCCGACGGCAAGCCGCAGGACCTCAACGGCGACGGCGCCATCGACGAGCGCGATCGCACGCTGATCGCGCCGACCAACGTGGTCAAGGATGCCCACGCAGCCGGCCTCCTCGTCCACAGCTGGACCTTCCGCAGCGAGCCGAAGCGGCTGGTTTCGGACTTCAAGGGCGACGCTGGCGCGGAGTACAAGGCTTATTTCGCGCTTGGCATCGACGGGCTGTTCTCGGATTTCCCCGACCAGGCCGTGAAGGCGCGCGACAGCAAATAAGCCTCCTGCGACAGATCAACAGAAAGCCCGCGGCGTATTCCGCCGCGGGCTTTTTATCGGCCGGTCCGATCAGTCAGGCTGGACCTGCTTCTCGAAACAACTCTGTAAGCAACTCTGGACGCAACTCAATCACAGACGCGGGTGGTACGACGCACCATGCCGCGCGGGGTCTCCCGCTCGGTCGTGACCGTGCGGCAATCCTCGCCGCGGTAGTTCGCGCGCCGCCACTCGCGTTCGCGCGCCCGCTCATAACGGTCGTGACGCATGTCGCGATCTATGGCCCGCTCTTGCGGCGAGCGCGTGTCGACGCTGACGCCACCGGGGCCGACATTGATCGACTGAGCATAGGCGCCGCCCGTCATCAGAACAGCGGCGATAATAGCAGGAACAAGACGTTTCATGACGTATCCTCCGTTCCCGCAGATAACGCATCACGTAAGGAAGCGTTCCGCCGTCGGAGGTTTTTCTGCAACGACATCCTTCGCGATGCTTCCGCGGCGCCCCGGAAAAGCGAAGGAGCGCGCCGGCAGAACCGGCGCGCTCCTGAACGTTGGAAAGCTTCTTTGACTCAGTTCAGAATCTGGTCTCAGTGCAGAATCTGGCTGAGGAAGAGCTTGGTGCGCTCGTGCTGCGGGTTCTTGAAGAACTCGTTGGGCTCGTTCATCTCGACGATCTGGCCGGCATCCATGAAGATGACGCGGTCGGCGACCTGGCGGGCGAAGCCCATCTCGTGGGTGACGCAGAGCATGGTCATGCCCTCATCGGCCAGCGAGACCATGGTGTCGAGCACCTCCTTGACCATTTCCGGGTCGAGCGCCGAGGTCGGCTCGTCGAACAGCATGATCTTCGGGCTCATGCAGAGCGAGCGGGCGATCGCCACGCGCTGCTGCTGGCCGCCGGAGAGTTGGCCGGGGTACTTCAAGGCCTGTTCCGGGATCTTGACGCGCTTGAGATAGTGCATCGCGATCTCCTCGGCGTCTTTCTTGGGCATCTTGCGCACCCAGATCGGAGCGAGCGTCAGGTTCTCCAGGATCGTCAGATGCGGGAACAGGTTGAAGTGCTGGAAGACCATGCCGACGTCGCGGCGGATCTCGTCGATCTTCTTCAGATCGTTGGTGAGCTCCGTGCCGTCGACGATGATCTGGCCCTTCTGGTGTTCCTCCAGACGGTTGATGCAGCGGATCATCGTCGACTTGCCCGAACCGGACGGGCCGCAGATCACCAGCTTCTCGCCGCGCGAGACCTTAAGGTTGATGTCGCGAAGAACGTGGAACTCGCCGTACCACTTGTTGACGCCGATCATCTCCACCGCCGTCGCGGTGTTGAGCGAGGTCTGCTTCAGCGCGGCGGGCCGGGCGTCGGTCATCTTGGTTTCTGCCATTGCCATGGTCGTCATTCCTCTCAACGTTTTTGGCCGGCGGCGAGGCGCTTCTCGACAGCTACCGAGTAGCGCGACATTCCCCAGCAGCAAAGAAAATAGAACATCGCGGCGAAGGCATAGCCGGTCGTCCGCGTCGTCGGCGTCGCCCAGGTCGGGTCGACGAGAGTCGCCTCGATGGTGCGCAGGAAGTCGAAGATGCCGACGATGGTGACCAGCGTCGTATCCTTGAACAGCCCGATGAAGGTGTTGACGATGCCGGGGATCACGATCCGCAGCGCCTGCGGCAGGATGATGAGGCGCATCATCTGCCAGTAGCCGAGGCCGAGCGACATCGCGCCCTCGTACTGGCCCTTGGGGATCGCCTGCAGGCCGCCGCGCACCACCTCCGCCATATAGGCGGCGGCGAAGAGCGCGACGCCGATCAGCGGCCGCAGCAACCGGTCCGGAGACCATTCCTGCGGCACGAAGAGCGGCAGCATGGTGTTCGCCATGAACAGCACCGTGATCAGCGGGACGCCACGGACGAACTCGATGAAAATCACCGAGAGCAGCTGGATCGCCGGCAGCCGCGAGCGACGGCCGAGCGCCAGGAGCACACCGAGCGGCAGCGAGAACACGATGCCCACCGCCGAGATCAGGAAGGTCACCGTCATGCCGCCCCAGAGGCCGGTATCGACGCGCGGGAGGCCGACCTTGTCGGCGAGAACGGCGAGAATGCCGAACACGACGAGCGCGATCAGGATCAGCCGCTTCGGCCGATAGAAGCGCTGCCAGGCCGGCGCGGCCTCCTCTACGGCAAGCTGCCCCTCCCCGATCCAGAACTTCACCAGACTCGGCGCGAAGGACAGGACGAGATAGACCACGGCCAGCGCGAAGCTGAGCAGGATCAGGAAGCGCAGGAAGCCCTCGGCCCGGTCACCGCCGAGCAGCAGGATGAAGGCGCTCGTCGGCAGGATGACGAAGAAGAAGAATACGCCGATCTTCTTTATCGGCGCCCGGTTCCAGAGCAGCCAGATCACGCCGAGCGCGAACATCGCGAAGACGATGTTGACCCGCCAGCGCTCCGTCACCGGATAGGAACCGTAGATGAAGTACTGCAGACGATCGCCAATATAGGCCCAGCAGGCGCCGACCGGCCGCCCGACCTTGTCCGCGAGGCAGGCGTCGCGGCTCGTGCCGGTCCAGACCGCATCGAGGAAGTAGAACCGGATCAGCCCTGGCACCGCATCGATCACCAGATAGAGGCAGAGCAGGGTCAGGATGGTGTTGAGAGGGCCCGAGAACAGGTGGGCCCTGATCCAGGCCAGGGGGCCGGCGACGGAAAGCGGCGCGGGCTCCTGCTCCAGCGTATCCCTGCGAACGAAGGCGAAGGGCGCGAGTTCGGTGGTTGCGTCGGTCATCGGTCAGCCCTCACCGTTCAACCAGCGCCATGCGCTTGTTGTAGATGTTCATGAAGAACGACGTCACCAGCGAGATCGTCAGATAGACCGCCATGGTGATCGCAACGACCTCGACCGCCTGGCCGGTCTGGTTCAGCACCGTGCCGGTGAAGACCTGCACGAGATCGGGATAGCCGATCGCCACCGCCAGCGAGGAGTTCTTGGTGAGGTTGAGGTATTGCGAGGTCAGCGGCGGGATGATGACGCGCATCGCCTGCGGGATGACGACGAGCTTCAGCGTCGGGCCGGAGCGCAGACCGAGCGCGTTGGCCGCCTCCGTCTGTCCTCTGGACACCGCCAGGATGCCGGCCCGCACCACCTCGGCGATGAAGCCACCCGTGTAGGTCGACAGGCCGATCAGCAGCGCGACGAACTCCGGATAGATCTGCATGCCGCCGGTCAGGTTGAAACGACCCTGCTGCGGATAGTCGAAAGTGAGCGGACGGCCCGTGATGAAGAACACGAGAAGCGGCAGCCCGACGATGAGCGCGAGCGCGACCCAGCCGTTGTGGTACTGCTTGCCGGTCTGCATCTGCTGGCGCCGCGACCAGACGAAGAAGGCGATCGCCCCGGCGATGCCGATGAAGAAGGCGATGACGACCGCCTCGAAGGCCGGGCCGAAATTCGGGCTCGGCAGGATGATGCCGCGGTTGTTGAGATAGATGCTGCCGGGCAGCGCAATCGAGTTGCGGGCATCAGGCAACGGCTTCAGCACCGCGTTGTACCAGAAGAAGAGCTGAAGCAGCAGCGGGATGTTGCGGATCACCTCGACATAGATCATCGCCAGCTTGGCGACGATCCAGTTGTTGGAAAGGCGCGCCACACCGACGAAGAAGCCGATCATGGTGGCGAGTACGATGCCGAGCGCGGCGACGAGCAGCGTGTTGAGCAGGCCGACCAGGAAGGCCTGGCCATAGGTCGAGCCACCGGATGCCGAGAACGGGATCAGCTTCTGATTGACGTCGAAACCGGCAGCGTTGTTCCAGAAGCCGAAACCGGAGGCGATCTTCTGGGCACGAAGGTTCTCGATGGCGTTGGATGCGGCCGACCAGATCAGGAAGCCGACGACCGCCAAAAGAAGGATCTGATAGACATAGCCGCGGATCTTGGGGTCGTAGAACAACGACGCCTTGCCGGGTGATACCGTTTCGGTCGGAATGCTCGACACTTGTCACGCCCTTTTTGCTTCGCTTGTTGCGGCCGGCGATCCTTCGGCGGTGCGGTTGCGCCGAGGTCGTGTTGTTGTCCGTGCCGCTATTCTTCGTGTTTCGTGCAGGAGGCGCGCCATGCGAGGGAGCGCCTCCCCGTCATTCAGGGAAGCGTCGCGCTACCGACGCAGATAGCTGCCGCCCCCGCGGCAGTCGCGATCTCTGTCCTCATGCCGCCGTACCCCTGTTCGGAGCGGGTTTGTCCCGCTCTCCCCGATTGTGCAAATCTTGAGCAGCAAATGCCGATGCGGCAAGTCCTGCTGACGTAAATTTCCAATCAGCAAATCCCGGACCAACCGCCCTGGTGGTCCTGTCCGGCGCTGTCCGCAAATTTCTGCGCCCCCGCCCTCGTCGTCAACGAACAATCCCGTCAGTGGGATGGAGCGGCACACAGCCTGCCAGAGACCCCTTTCCTGAAGACCGTGCCGGGCGAAATGAAGCGTTCTCGCGCAGGATCTGCCGGTGCCTGCCGAGATACAAGAACGCCGCGAAACGCTTGCAGGCGGCTCGCGGCGATGGTGCAGCGGATGTCACTAGAAACGGGGCACCGGTCAGGCCGGCGCCCCGCAAGACGTATCAGCGAACCGGCGGGGCGTATTGCAGTCCGCCCTTGGTCCAGAGCGCGTTCTGACCGCGGGCGATCTTCAGCAGCGAGCCCTGGCCGACGTTGCGCTCGAAGGATTCGCCGTAGTTGCCGACGTGCTTGACGATGCGGACGACCCAGTCCGCCGTCAGGCCGACCTGCTCGCCGAACTTGCCCTCGGTGCCGAGCAGGCGCTTGACCTCGGGGTTATCCGACTTGAGCTGCTGATCGACGTTGGCCTGGGTCACGCCCAGTTCCTCGGCGTTCAGCATGGCGAAGCCGACCCACTTCACCAGGTTGAACCATTGCGGATCGTTGTTGCGGACGGACGGGCCGAGCGGCTCCTTGGAGATGATCTCCGGCAGGACGATGTGGTCGTCGGGGTTCGTCAGCTTCAGGCGCTCGGCATAGAGGCCCGAAGCGTCGGTAGTGAAGGCGTCGCAGCGGCCGGCGTCATAGGCCTTGATCGTCTCGTCCGCGGAGGCGAAGGCGACGACTTCGTACTTCAGGTTGTTGGCACGGAAGTAGTCGGCCAGGTTGAGCTCGGTCGTGGTGCCCTGCTGGGTGCAGACCGAGGCGCCGGAAAGCTGCAGCGCCGAGTTCACGCCGAGCTTCTTGCGGACCATGAAGCCCTGGCCGTCATAGTAGTTCGCGCTGGTGAAGAGCAGGCCGAGCGACGCGTCGCGCGTCATCGTCCAGGTCGAGTTGCGGACGAGCACGTCGATCTCGCCCGACTGCAGCGCGGTGAAGCGATCCTTGGCCGAGAGCGGGATGAACTTCACCTTGTTCGGGTCGTTGAAGATTGTCGCTGCGATGGCGCGGCAGACATCGACGTCGAGCCCCTTCCAGTTGCCCTGCGCATCCGGAACGCCGAAGCCGGCGAGCCCGGTGTTGGAGCCGCAGTTGAGGGCGCCGCGCTGCTTGACCTGCGCGAGGGTTGCCTGGGCGGAGGCCCCGGTCGCGGAAACGGCCATGCCAATTCCCGCTGCGAGGGCGGCTGCTACAAACTTTTTCATCGGTACTCTCCCATTGAAGCCACGTTCCCGGCTCGCGCCGAACGCCATCCTGGTCTCGCCGCCGGCAGCGATTTCGCTGCTCGGTTCACCTTGCGGTTGCGCGGCGCCCCCGTCATCGAGTCGATTGCCAGAGCGACCCATGAGCGTCAAGCAACCGCCATACGCATGAGCCGCCCCTTGTCCACTGCATACATCACATGCGAGTTTGTGGGTCGTGGTCAAGTGCGACCGCATTCTCCCGCCTGCCGGACGTGCCGTTTCCATGAAAAAGCTGTCTTCGCCTGAATTTGCCCGCCTCGGCGAGCGGACACGCCTTGTGCTTGCCGGCCGCGACCCCGAGGACAGTTACGGCTTTGTCAATCCGCCTATCGTACGAGGCTCCACGGTCGTTTACCCGAACACGGCGGACTTCCTGGTTCGCAAGGCGCGCTACACCTACGGCACGGATGGCAGCCCGACGCTGGACGCGCTGATTGCGGCGGCCAACACGATCGAGGGCGGCGCCGGTGTGGTCGCCACCCCGTCCGGGCTGCTCGCCTGCACGCTCGCCTTCCTGACCATCCTGTCCTCCGGCGATCACGTCCTGGTGACGGACAGCGTCTACCGCCCGACGCGCATCTTCTGCGACACGTTCCTGAAGCGTATGGGCGTCGAGGTCACCTATTACGACCCGCTGATCGGCGGCGACATCGCCAAGCTCTTCAAGCCGAACACCAAGGCGGTCTGGACCGAGGCGCCTGGATCCCAGACCTTCGAGATGCAGGATATCCCCGCCATCGTGGCGGCAGCCCATGAGCGGGACATCCTGGTCGCGTTGGACAACACCTGGGCGACGCCGCTCTTCTTCGACAGCCACAAATTCGGCGTCGACTTCTCGGTGCAGGCCGGCACGAAATACTACGCCGCGCATTCGGACGTGCTGATCGGCACCATCTCGGCGCGGACACCGGAACAGTTCAAGAAGCTCAAGGCCGCCTGGCACCAGCTCGGGATGATCGTGGCGCCGGAAGACGCCTTCCTGACGCTGCGCGGCATGCGCACCATGGCCGTGCGGCTCAAGGAGCAGATGCCGGCCGGCATCGCCATGGCCGAATGGCTACGCGAGCGCCCCGAAGTCGCCCGTGTCCTTCACCCCGCCCTGCCGGGCGCGCCGGGGCATGAAATCTGGAAGCGCGACTTCACCGGCGCCTCCTCGCTCTTCACGATCGAGCTCGAACCGGTTTCGATGACGGCGGTCGGCGCGATGTTGGACGGGCTGACGCTGTTCGGCATCGGCGCATCCTGGGGCGGCTATGAGAGCCTCGTCCTGCCCTTCGACTGCAAGGACTACCGCACCGCGACCAAGCCCGACTTCAAGGGCCCGACGATCCGCATCCATATCGGGCTGGAAGACACCGAGGATCTGAAGGCCGATCTCGATGCCGGCTTCGCGCGGTTGCGCGCCGCGGCCTGAGAAACCAAGGCTGCCGGTCTCTCGGTCTCCGGCCGGCTCGTTCAGAGTCGGCCGATCTCGACATCACGCCCGAGCAGCTTGGCGAGCTGCTTGAGGCGGCCTTCGACACGGTCGCTGGCCAGAGCGGCGAGATCGTCCGGAAAGCGCAGCACCAGGCGGTTGTCGACACAGGCTGCCGGGATACGCGGCAGGATGCCGGCCATGCCGGCGGACAAGAGATAGGCGACACGGAAGATCGCCGCGATCAGCGTCGCGCGGGCGAGCAGGGTCGGCTGCAGCAATGTCCTCAGGCCATCGGCAGCCGGAGAGCCTGCCTTGAGGCCGGCGTAACGATGGAAGATCGTCAGTGCCAGGAACGCCCGCCCGACATGGTCGATGCCCGTGAAATAGGCATGCGCGATCACGTTCATGCTCTGCTCGCCGCGATAGTCGGGATGGGCGCGCCAGCCGATATCGGACAACAGGCAGACGGTCTCGATCAGCCGTCCCGACGGCTCGTCCTGCGGCAGGCCCGCGGTTTGGAGGATGCCGCTCGCCCAGGCGATAAGGTCGGCAGCATGGCGCGGATCGCGGGCGCGCAGGAGATTGTAGTCGCGCGCGGCCTGCAGCAGGGGATCGGCCACCTGTTCGGCCGGCGAAAGCTGTTCGTGCAGGAGGCCCTCGCGCACGCCCTGGGCGGAGATGACGATGTTGCGTGGCTTCCCGCGCTTGATCAGCTCGTCAAGCACGAGCGCGCCATAGGCGAGCAACGGACGCCGTGCCGAGGACACCGAATCGATCGCGTCGAGGACGGACGCATCGGCCCGCTCGACCAGCTTGGCGAAATCGGCCGCATCCTTCGGCGGAATGGCATAGCCATGCATGACGTTGAGGGGGTAATTCGCGCGTCGCTGGTGCAGCGTCGCCAGCGCACGCCAGGTCCCCCCGACGGCGTAGAAGTCGCGGCCCTTCATCGCAGCGAGCTGCGGCAGCTTGTCGAGCTCGTCCCGGACGATCTTCTCGGCCGCCCGGATCGAGCCCTTCGAGCGATCGAGCAGCGCGAGGCCGCCGAGCGGCACGCTGGCGCCCTTCCCCACTGCGCCGTTCTTGACGGAAATCAGCTCCAGGCTGCCGCCGCCGAGATCGCCGACGACCCCGTCGGGGGCATCGAAACCGGAGATCACGCCGAGCCCCGAGAGAATCGCCTCGCGGCCGCCGGAGATCAGCTCGATCGGCTGGCCGACCGCCTTCTCGGCGCGGGCGATGAAGTCCGGCCCGTTCTCGGCATAGCGCGCCGCGGCGGTGGCGATGACGCGAATCTCGCCGACATGCATCGCCTCGCAGAGGATGCGAAAGCGCACGAGCGCGTGGATCGCCTTATCGATCGCATCCTCGGCGAGCCGGCCGGTCGAGGCGACCTGCCGGCCAAGCCCCGCCATCTCCTTCTCGTTGAAGACCTGCGAAGGCGCCCGCGCCAGCATCTCGTAGACGACGAGGCGGACCGAGTTCGAGCCGATATCGACGATGGCAATGGTGTCGGAGAGCGCAAGCCGCCCCGGCGCGTGCCTGAGCTCAGGCTTTACGGCCTCCCCGGCGCGTGAGGGAACGGGGACTTGAATTGGAGAGCGATTTTCCACGTCCAGACAGACTCGGGTTTGTCATGAAGTACTTATGCGCGTTGAACGGCTCTTCGTTCGCCGCCGGGACAATGCGGCGCGAGCCGCCATCGGCCAATATCGTCCAGCTCTGCTCGTTGTCGAGCAGGTTGGCCAACATAATCTGATCGAGCAACTGCTGATGCACCGTCGGGTTCAGAATCGGCGTCAGCGCCTCGACCCGGCGATCGAGGTTGCGCGGCATCAGGTCCGCCGATGAGATCGAGACCTTGGCCTTGGCCGAGGGCAGGCCGTGGCCGGCGCCGAAGGCGTAGATGCGGGTGTGCTCGAGGAAGCGGCCGATGATCGACTTGACGCGGATGTTGTCCGACAGGCCGGGCACACCCGGCCGCAGGCAGCAGATGCCGCGCACGACGAAGTCGATCTCGACGCCGGCCTGGCTGGCATCATAGAGCGCGTCGATGATCTCGGGATCGACCAGCGAGTTACACTTGCCCCAGATCGCGCCCTTGCGGCCGGCCTTCACATGCGCGACCTCCTCGGCGATGTCGGCGAGCAGCCGCTGCTTCAGGCCGGTCGGCGAGATGGCCATGCGCTCCAGCCCGTCGGGCTCGGCATAGCCGGTGATGAAGTTGAAGACGCGCGCGACATCCTGCGCGATCACCGGGTCGGCGGTGAAGAAAGAGACGTCGGTATAGATGCGCGCCGTGATCGGGTGATAGTTGCCGGTCGCGATATGGCAGTAGCTGACGAGCTGGCCCGCCTCGCGGCGCACGACCAGCGAGAGCTTGGCGTGGGTCTTGAGCTCGATGAAGCCGTAGACGACCTGGACGCCGGCGCGCTCCATCTCCTTGGCCCAGCGGATGTTCGCCTCTTCGTCGAAGCGGGCCTTGAGCTCGACCAGCGCGGTGACGGACTTACCGGCCTCGGCTGCTTCCGTCAGCGCCTTGACGATCGGCGAGTTCGCGGAGGTGCGGTAGAGCGTCTGCTTGATCGCGACGACGTTGGGATCGCGCGCCGCCTGTTGCAGGAACTGCACGACGACGTCGAAGCTCTCGTAGGGGTGGTGGACGAGCAGGTCCTTCTGGCGGATCGCGGCGAAGCAATCGCCGCCATGCTCGCGGATGCGCTCCGGGAAGCGGGCGTTGTAAGGCTTGAACTTCAGGTCCGACCGGTCGACGCCGACGAGCTGGGAAAGCTCGTTCAGTCCGATCATGCCGTCGACCTCGACGATCTCGTCGGCATCGACCTTGAGTTCGCGCACGATCAGCCGGCGCAGATGGTCGGGCATGCCGAGCGAAAGCTCGAGCCGGATGACGACGCCGAGTCGGCGCTGCTTCAGCATCGTCTCGAAGACGCGGACGAGGTCCTCCGCCTCCTCCTCGATATCGAGATCGGAGTCGCGGATGACGCGGAAGGAGCCGGTTCCCTTGACCTCGTAGCCCGGGAAGAGCTTGCCGATGAAGAGCGAGATCGCATCCTCGAGCGTGATGAAGCGATGCAGGCCTTCGCGGGCAAGATCGGGCAATTCGATGAAGCGATCGATCTTGATCGGCACGCGGATCAGCGCGTCGAGCTGGCGCCCGTCGTTCTTGCGCTCCAGCGCCAGCGCGATGGTGAAGCCGAGGTTGGGGATGAAGGGGAACGGGTGCGCCGGGTCGATAGCCAGCGGCGTCAGCACCGGGAAGACGTAGTTGAGGAAATAGTCCTCGAGCCAGATCCGATCCTGCGAGCCGATATCGGCGGGCTGCAGCAGGTGGATGCGGTTCTCATGCAGATCGTGCCGCAGCTCGGCCCAGCGGGCCTGCTGGTCGCCGGTCAGTGCGTGGACGGCCTCGCCGATCGCAACGAGCTGCTCGGCCGGGGTCAGCCCATCCTGGCTGCGGGTGACAACGCCGGCCTTGAGCTGCTCGCGCAGGCCGGAGACGCGGACCATGAAGAACTCGTCGAGATTGTTCGCCGAGATCGAGAGGAAACGCAGCTGCTCCAGCAATGGATGGCTGCGGTTCGAGGCCTCTTCCATGACGCGGCGATTGAACTGCAGCCAGCTGAGCTCGCGATTCATGAAGCGCCCGGGCTGCTGACGCAGCGCCAGCGAGTCGGTCTCGCCGGTGAGCCGCTCCGGCTCGTCGGTCACGGTATCGAGATTCATGCGCTTCACCCGCGTCCTGGTCGCTTTTTCGCTCATGGYGCCGTTGAAGCCATTCTAGCGTGACGTTTCAATGACAGGCGACATGATTTCACGCCGAGACATGTCGGTCTTGCCCGCGATCGCTCAACCCGGCTCTTCCGGGAAGAGTTCCGCCAGCACCTCCTGCACGAGCAGGCGCGTCACCCGCCGGCCGCGCTCCAGCGCGACGCGATCGAGACGGTCGACGACCTGCCGGGCGGCGGCGAAGGAGCGCTCCATCCTCAAGGCGAGGGCTTCAATCACGGCGGTGTCGACGACGAGCTGCCGGTCGATGAAAAGCTTGACCAGGACAGCTCGCAGAAGCCCGTCATCGGGCGGTTCGATGGTAGCGCTCGGCGCCAGCCGCAGCCGTGACAGCAGGTCGGGCACGCGCAGGCCCCAAAGATCGGGCTGGCGGCGCGCCGTCAGGAGCAGCGAGCCGCCGCGCGCCTTGACCGCGTTCATCAGATGGAACAGCGCGGCCTCGTCGATCGGGCCGGCATCGCAATCCTCGATCACCAGCGCGCCGCCCGAGACCAGATGCGGCACCTTAGCCTCGCTCAATTCGACGGCGGAAAGCGTCCAGGCATGGGCGGCGCGGGCCCAGATGGCGGCGAGATGGGTCTTGCCGGCGCCTTCGGGCCCGGTCAGGCGCAGCCAGGCATCCGGCCATTGCGGCCAGCTTTCGACGAGCCCGTAGGCCGCCTCATTCGACGGGCCGACCAGAAAATCCTCGACGCCATGGCGGCTGTCGACGGGCAGGTCGAAGGCGAGCTGGCGCGGGCGCGACGGTATGTCGGACATGATCGGATCAGAGATCGGCGTCGGCGCGCGCCCTCGTCCGGGCCGTGCGCGTCGTTTCGCTGCCATGGTAGAGCTTGCTGGCCAGATATTCCCTGAGCGCGAAGCGGCAGAGCACGCCGATGACCGCCGCAAGCGGCACCGCGAGTAGCAATCCGACGAACCCGAACAGCGTGCCGAAGGCAAGTAGCGCGAACATCAGCCAGACCGGATGCACACCGATCGAATCGCCGACGAATTTCGGCTGGAAGATGTTTCCTTCGAGGAACTGCCCGGCAAAGAAGACGCCGAGCGTCACCAGCGGCCAGGTCCAGTCCGGCCAGAACTGCACGATGGCGACGCCGACCGACAGCACGAGGCCCGTGAGCGAGCCGACATAGGGAATGAAGGAGAGGAAGCCCGAGATGATGCCGATCAGGGCGCCGAAATTGACGCCGATCACGCTGAGTCCGATCGCATAGAAGCTGCCGAGCAGCACGCAGACCAGGGCCTGGCCGCGCAGGAAGCCGGCGATGGCCAGATCCATCTCGTGCAATAGCCCGCGAATGGTGTCGCGGTGGTCGCGCGGCAGCCAGCTGTCGACGGTCGCGACCATCCGGTCCCAGTCGACCAGCAGATAGAAGGCGATGACCGGCGTCAGCACCAGGAGCGAGAACACGCCGACGATGGCGGTGCCGCCGCTCCAGAGCGACTGAAGCAGGCCGCCGACCCATTTCGTCGCCTCGCCGACGAGGTTGCCAAGCGAGTTCTGCGCTTCCTGCTGCAGGTTTCCGCCACCGAAACGCTCGAGCCAGGGGGCGCCCTTCTCCATCGCGAGCGCCTGGAGCTTGGCGGCATCGGCGGGCAATCTCTCGACGAGCCCGGCCAGCTGCCGTCCCAGCAGCGGCGCCAGCAGCACGAGCGCCAGTACGAAGATGATCAGAAAGACGACCAGGATGACGATGGTCGCCGTAAGCCGGTTCATGCCCATCCGCTCCAGCCTGTCGGCCAGCGGATCGAGCAGATAGGCGAGCGCCAATGCGGCGATGAAGGGCAGCAGAATATCCCGCAGCACCACCAGCAGGAGGATGAAAACCAGGAGGGACCCGAGCCAAAAGCCGATCTGGCGTTGCAACGTCATCGATCAGCCTCTTTCGCGTCTCCGGCCGGCGGAAGGGGATAGATGTGCATGGAAGCCCATGGTTCCAAGCCGCGGCGGCGGGTGAAGACCGGTCAGCCCGCCATATGGCGCAGCCAGAAGGCGAGATAGGCCGTCATCGAGGCGAGCGTCAACAGAGCGACGAGAATCTCGCCAATTGTGGAGACGTGGCCGGGATCGACCCCGAAGGCGCGCGAGCCGAGCGCCAACGCCGCGAAGGCGATCTGCGCGGCCGTGTTGAGCTTGCTGACGAGCAAGGGGGCGATCGTCACCGGCCGGTCCATCAGCCAGGACAGGATCACCGCCGCCACGATCATCAGGTCGCGCGCCACGACGAAGATGACCAGCCAGGTCGGAATGGCGCCGACCATGGCCAGGGTGATGTAGATCGAGACGATCAGCGCCTTGTCGGCGATCGGGTCGAGATAGGCGCCAAGCTCGCTCGCCATGCCGCAACGCTTCGCGAGGAAGCCGTCGACGGCATCGGATATGCCGGCCACCACGAAGATGATGAAGGCGGCCTGCCAGCGCGCATTGACGATCATGACGATCACCAGCGGCACCAGGAAGAGGCGGCCGACCGTGATCAGGTTGGGGATCGTCATTCACAACGCCCGAGCGAAACTCGACAGAGAACGACGCTAAGGGCGCCGGCAGTGGATCGGCAAGAGCGAAAACGCCGATACGCCTTGCAAGGCGCGGCGTGCTTGCCTATCGCTCGCGCGACCACATGGAAGGCGGAATTCAATGAGCAAGCCCGGTGCGAACGGACTGACCTATGCGCAGGCGGGTGTCGATATCGACGCCGGCAATGCCATGGTCGACGAGATCAAGCCGCTGGTGCGCGCCACGCGCCGGCCGGGCGCGGACGCCGAGATCGGCGGCTTCGGCGGGCTGTTCGACCTCAAGGCCGCCGGCTTCAGCGATCCGATCCTCGTCGCCGCCAATGACGGCGTCGGCACCAAGGTGAAGATCGCGATCGAAAGCGGGCTGCATTCGACGATCGGCATCGACCTCGTCGCGATGTGCGTCAACGACCTGATCGTGCAGGGTGCCGAGCCTCTGCTCTTCCTCGACTATTACGCCACCGGCAAGCTCGACCCCAAGGTCGGCGTCGAGATCGTGCGCGGCATCGCCGATGGCTGCCGCCAAGCCGGCTGCGCGCTGATCGGCGGCGAGACCGCCGAGATGCCCGGCATGTACGCCGAGCAGGACTATGACCTTGCCGGCTTCGCGGTCGGCGCCGCCGAGCGCGGCACCTTGCTGCCGCGCGAGGACCTGAAGCCCGGCGATGTGGTGTTCGGCCTGCCCTCCTCCGGCGTGCACTCCAACGGCTATTCGCTGGTGCGCCGCATCGTCCAGCTCAGCGGCCTCGCCTGGGAGGCGCCCGCCCCCTTCGCGCCGGAAAAGACCCTGGCCGAAGCCCTGCTGGAGCCGACCCGCATTTATGTGAAGCCCTTGCTTCAGGCGCTGAAGGCAACCGAGGGCATCAAGGCGCTGGCGCATATCACCGGCGGCGGCTTCCCTGATAACATCCCGCGCGTGCTGCCCGAGGGGCTCGGCGTCGCGCTCGACCTGCCCGCGATCCCCGTACCGCCCGTCTTCGGCTGGCTCGCACGGATCGGCGGCGTCGTCGAGCGCGAGATGCTGCGCACCTTCAACTGCGGCATCGGCATGATCGTGGCAGCCGATGCGGCCAAGGCCGACGAGGTTTTCGCCGCGCTGAAGGCGGCCGGCGAAGCTCCGGTCAAGCTCGGCGAGATCGTCCCGGTCTCGGGCGGCGAGGAGCAGGTCAGCTATCGCGGCAAGCTCTCCCTGTGAGCCCAAAGCCTGCCCGCATGCGCGTCGGAGTGCTGATCTCCGGGCGCGGCTCCAACATGGTCTCGCTGGCGGAGGCGGCGCAGGCGCCTGACTATCCGGCCGAGATCGCGCTCGTCATCTCCAACATCCCGGATGTCATCGGGCTGGAACGGGCGCGCGGCTTCGGCATCGCCACTGCGACGGTCGACCACAAAACGTTCGGCAAAGACCGCGAGGCGTTCGAGCGCGCGATGGACGAGCTGCTGCGCGTCAACCAGATCGAGCTCATCGTGCTCGCCGGCTTCATGCGCATCCTGACCCCCTGGTTCGTGAAGCGCTGGGAAGGGCGGGTGATCAACATCCACCCCTCCCTGCTGCCGCTGTTCAAGGGCACGCATACTCACAGGCAGGCGCTTGAAGCCGGCGTCGTCGAGCATGGCTGTTCGGCGCATTTCGTCGTGCCCGACCTCGATGCCGGGCCTGTGATCCTGCAGGCGAAGGTGCCGGTTCTGCCCGGCGACGACGAAGACAAGCTGGCACAGCGCGTCCTCGTCGAGGAACACAAGCTCTATCCTGCGGCGCTGGCCGAGGTCGCCTCCGGCCGGGCGAGGCTCGCGGGGGATGCCGTCATCCGTGCCTGATCGTCTTCAGGCCGCTTCGCACCGGGCGGAAGCTCGCCGCCGCCCTCGCGCTTGCAGCGCTCCCATTCCTCGCGGGTCTTCTCCTCTTCCTTCTGCCAGCGGCGGAAAAGATCGGCACGGCGGGCGGGATAACGCTCTTCCAGCGCGGTGAGCCCGGTCATGCGGTCGGTGCGGAAATGGCGGAAGGCCTGCCTGAGCTCGCACCAGGCGATGACGATGCGCACGCGCTCATAGAAGGTCATGCCGATCGGCCAGATCATGCGCTCAGTCGCATGGCCGCTCTCGTCGCTGTACTCGATCGAAAGCTTGCGGCCATTGCGGATTGCGGCACGCACGGCGGCGACATCGACCTGGTCGGACGGCACATCGCCGGGATAGGAGGCGGCGAACAACGCGCCGTCGAGGAGGATCGGCCGTAGATGCGGCGGCAACACGGCCGCGACCTTGCTGACCACATCCTCCGCCGCACGCGCCAAAACCGGGTCGGCGCGTTCGCTCAGCCAGCGCATGCCGACCAGCACCGCCTCGATCTCGTCGGGCGAGAGCATCAGCGGCGGCAGGTCAAAGCCGGCATCGAGCACATAGCCGATGCCGGCCTCGCCGCGCACAGGCACGCCCTGACGCACCAGCGCGCCGATGTCGCGGTAGACCGTGCGCACGGAGACGTCGAGCTCGGAGGCCAGCGTCTCGGCGGTGACGGGGCGCCTGCGTCGCCGCAGGCTCTGGATCATGTCGAGCAATCGTTCGGCGCGCTGCACGGCGTCGTCTCCCCACTCGTCTCCGGTCCAATGCCCGTTCCGTTCGACCGGAGCGATCGAACGGATGACGGCTTTGACCTGCGGCAAGATGGCTCAGCCGCGCTGACAGCTTCTGTCAGGAGTCTGTCAGCAGCAAGGCGGCGTGGGAAGAATGGGAACGCGCCAGTGCTTGGGCGCGTCGATCAGCTCAGAACGGGCGCTTGAGCTTGCACTGGTCGATGAAGCGGAGGCCCTTTTCGCGGGCCGTATCGTTGAAGTAGCCGGTGTCACGGAACGCCTGAATCTCGTCCTTGGTCATGGCGTTGACAGTGCCCTTGGCGTAGCAGCTGCAGGGCGTGTGCACGGCCTCGCGCGTCGTGCCGAGGAGCTGAGACTGCGTGACCAGGCAGGCGTCGAAGGCGCGCAGCTGGATCATGTAGGGGGTCAGGTTCTTCGCCGTCGGATCGGGAGCCGGCAGCGTCGTCGAGCTGCTCGCGGCGTAGGCCGAGACGCTCGCCAGGATCGATAGTCCACCGGCCAGCAAGACCGCACCCATCCGCCGCATCATCATGATTCCGCCTGCTCTTCGAGAATGGGGCACATCGAAGACCACATGCTGCGCCCGTTTCCCGGCATGGCCATAGAGCTAGCTCAACGTCAAGAGGATGCGTGTTCGCTCATCGCTGTTTTCAGGGACAGTGCTTCCGCTGCGACGCTCTCCGGCTAGTCGCCGCCCATATGCCGGGCGCCAGAGTCGATCCCGAGCCCCGCTTCGTCGATCACCGGAGCCCGGTCCGCCAGCTCGAGAAACACGGCGGCGCAAAGCAGCCAGACAACCGCCACTTCCATGATCATCGCCGCCTCCTGCGACCCTGTCGATCGGACCTTCAGATCCCTGGGACACATTCTGGCCACCATCGATTAACGAGCGGTTCCCGGTGCCCGCCGGCGCCAGCCTCCGGCACGGCCACGGCGGCTGCGATCAAGCCCGGCTAACGCCAAGAAAAAGCCCCGACGTCACAACACATTGATATTCCTGAGATAACGAAAAACTCACCTTAACCGCGCATTAATCCCCTTCCCTCAGATTGCCTCCATTCAAATCCATCGGGCGCTGTCGCGTCGGAGTTCTGGACTATGCGTTGCGTTGCGTATCTGGCGGGTCTGGCGACCTGCTTCTTCCTCTCGCTGCCCGGCCAAGCCCAGGCGCAGTCGAGGGACTACTCCACCCTGACCTCGCCCCAATCGGCGCAGAACTGGTATGTGACGCTTGGTGCAGGCGTGCGCTATCAGCCCGACTACACCGGCTCGGACGATTACGTGTTCCGCGCGCGCCCCATCATCTCGCTGGGCAAGGGCCTGAAGAGCACATGGTGGAGCGCCGAGGACGACGCGATGCTGAGCATCGGCGTCTTCTCCGGCCAGGGCTGGCGCATCGGCTTCTCCGGCGACCTGCTCTGGAAGCGCAGCGCCAAGGTCAATCCGTTGCTCGTCGCCGTGCCCGCGACCAAGTTCGGCGCCGAGGCCGGCGCCTTCGCAGAATTCTATCCGACGTCCTGGCTGCGAGGCCGGGTCGACCTGCGCCGCGGCATCGTCGCGCATGATGGCGTCGTCGCCGACCTCAAGCTCGATGCCTTCACCAATATGGGCCCGTGGACTCTCGGTGTCGGCCCGCGCATGCGGATCGCCTCGGCGGACTATGTCCGGACCTACTTCGGAACCTATGGAGCCCAGCCCGGTACCGGCGGCCTGCTGCAGCGCTTCAACGCCGGCGTCCATACGGTGGGCGCCCTGGCGCAGATCACCTATCACTGGTCGGATCAGCTCAAGACCACGGCCTATGTCGAGTACAAGCACCTCGTCGGCGACGCGACCCGCTCCGCCATCGTCAGGCCGTTCGGCTCGCGCGACTCGCTCACCATCGGCCTCTCGGCGAGCTACTCCTTCGATACCGGGTCGAGCTATTCTCTGGGGCTCTGAGGACGATGGCATCGTGGCCGGGCTTGCCCGGCCGCGGACAGAAGCCCGAAAAGAAAAAAAGGCGGACCGGGAAACCGGTCCGCCTTTTCTGCTTGTCAGGAAGCGGCTGCGATCAGCCGACGATCTCGTTGCCCGCGAAGAACTGGGCGATCTCGATGGCCGCGGTCTCCGGCGCGTCCGAGCCGTGCACGGTGTTCTCGCCGACCGACTCGGCGAAGAGCTTGCGGATGGTGCCCTCGGCGGCGTTGGCCGGGTTGGTGGCGCCCATCACGTCGCGATACGCGGCGATCGCGTTCTCGCCTTCCAGCACCTGCACGACCACGGGGCCGGAGGTCATGAAGTCGACGAGCTCGCCGAAGAAGGGACGCGCCGAGTGGACGGCATAGAAGGTCTCGGCCTGAGCCTTGGTCATCTGGATGCGCTTCTGAGCGACGATGCGCAGGCCGGCCTTCTCGATGACCGCGTTGACCGCGCCAGTGAGATTGCGCTTCGTCGCATCGGGCTTGAGAATGGAGAAGGTACGCTGAACAGCCATCGAAAAATCCTAGGGTACGAAAAGGGAATTGCGGCGCGCTTATAGCCGCCGCTTTCGTCCCTCACAAGGCAGGGGAGCGGTCCGGCTCTTCCGCAATCCGCAAGCCCGCGGATCATTTTCGTGCTAGGATCGCGCCTGGAGAACAAGGGAGGCGATCCATGGGTATCGTCGCGATTGTATTCCTGGCCTGTCTGGCGTCGCTCTGCGAATTGCTTCTGGTGACGGCCGACGGCATCACCAAGGACCGCAGGGGCAACATGCCCCCGCCCTCGGGCGGTATCGGAGCCTTCTGAACCGCGCGTACAAGCGCGGCGTCGGGATATCCGAACGTGGCCCTCTTAGTGCCGCGTGAGGAAAGCGCGTGCTTCGCGCAGTGCCTCGGCGATCTCGTCCCGGCTCATCTCAAGCGCGAGCTCCTGACGATGGGCCGCTGCCCGGGCGCAACCGCGGGCAAAGGCGACGTTGAACCATTTCTGCGCCGCGACGAGGTCGACGGCCCCTGCCCGCCCCGAAGCATGCATCAGCCCGAGTTCGCAATAGGCCTCGGCCGACACCTCAGCCGGGATCACCAGCGAAGCCGGAACAGCGCTCATCTCCATACGTGCCATGACACCACCCTCTTTTCGTTGTCCCGGCCACCCGTCCAAGGCCCCGGTCGATGGATGCGAGAGTGAGCCCGACCTTTAAAATGCGCGCTAAATTTTGCGGTGAATCGAGTCTCAACGAGGCGTAATCGTCCGGTTAAAGTAACCAAGGATTCACTTCGGAATTCCGAAAATACAAGCGATTTCAACCGGATGCCGAAGCGCCTTCGCACGCACCGTTGAGATTGGATTCACCTTGCGCAACGGACGGGCCGCAACCTCTTCCCTTGCGGCAGCTTGAGCTGCGCCTAAACCCCGATATAGTTCATATCTGAACCATGCAGGCATAGCGGGTCGGACAAGGAGGATCGGATGAAGAACGGGATCGGATCTAGGCTCGCGGCGCTGGCGGCGCTCGGCATGCTGGCGAGCATCGCGACAGCGGCGGCGCAGGAAGTGGCAGGCGTCTGGGAGCGCGACACGGGCGCCTCGCGAGTGCGCTTCACCAAATGCGGCGAGGCGCTTTGCGGCACGATCTCCTGGCTCAAGGAGCAGAACGGGCCGGCCAAGGTCGGCCAGCGCATATTCTACGACATGAAGCCCGACGGCGATGGCAAATGGGCCGGCAGCGCCTTCAACCCGGAAGACGGCAAGACCTATTCGGGAACGATGAAGCTCTCCGGCAGCACGCTGACCACCGCTGGCTGCGTGATGGGCGGGCTGATCTGCCGCTCGGTCAAGTGGACGCGGTCGAACTGAGGTTCTCACGTCCTAGGCGGGGAAACGTCATCCTCGGGCGAAGCGAAGCGCAGACCCGAGGATCTCTTTTCGAGAGATGCCCGGGTCAAGCCCGGGCATGACGATTTACGTTCAGCGGGCCTTCTGGCCGAAGAGGACCGCCTTTTCCTCGGGCGTGCTGATGCCGGCGGGGTTGCGCAACTCCTCCGCCGCCTTCAGCCCGCGCTGGACCGCCGGGCGCGCCTGCATCGTCTCCAGCCAGCGCGCGACATTCGGGAACTGCCTGATGTCCTGGCCCTGCCGCTCCCAGCCGCGTGCCCAGCCGATGCAGGCCATGTCGGCGATGGAATACTCGCCGCAGATATAATCGCGGCCTTCGAGGCGCTTGTTCAGCACGCCGTAGAGGCGGTTGGCCTCGTTGGTGTAGCGGTCGATGGCATACGCCACCTTCTCCGGCGCGTAGATGCGGAAGTGATGGGTCTGGCCGAGCATCGGGCCGAAGCCGCCCATCTGCCAGAACAGCCATTCGTCGACGGCGACACGGCCACGCTCGTCCTTCGGGTAGAACTTGCCCGTCTTGCGGCCGAGATACTGCAGGATGGCGCCGGATTCGAAGACCGAGATCGGCTTGCCGTCCGGCCCGTCGGGATCGACGATCGCCGGCATGCGGTTGTTCGGGGATATCGCGAGGAATTCCGGCTTGAACTGGTCGCCCTTGCCGATGTTCACCGGCACGATGGTGTAGGGCAGCCCGCACTCCTCGAGCATGATGGAGATTTTCCAGCCGTTCGGCGTTGGCCAGTAATAGAGGTCGATCGGCTTGGCGGCAGCTTCGGACATCAGTCTCTTCCTTCCTGGCGTGAGGCCTCGGCGCGAAACGTAAGGAGCCCGCCGAAGCGCCGGAAGAGGCACGAGCCCGCCCTCAGCGCGACCTCGCCATGCCGCTGGAGCATCGGCCCGAAAAGTGGAATGCGGTTTTCGGAAAAGCCGATGCAAGATCAAGGCTCAGGTCGAGACGACCTTCTTGAAGCCCTCATGGCTCTGATCGAAGCCGAGATTGCGGTAGAAGCGATGGGCGTCGGGCCTCGCCTTGTTCGACGTGAGCTCGACGAGACCTACCCCTCTCGCCGCAGCGTAGGCGAGAGCATGGCGCATCATCACGGCACCGATGCCCAGGCCTCGGCAGTCGGGCGCAACATGCACGCTCTCGATCTTGGCGCGAACACGCCCGCGCTCGGCGAGCCCCGGCAGCAGCGAGATCTGATAGGTGCCGACAACGACTCCGCCGCGCTCGGCGAYGATCAGGCTGCAATAGGGATTGGCYTTCATCGCCTTGAACGCATCGCGATAGGCTGGATGCAGCGCTTCGGCGGCAATCGCCTCAGGAGTGCGCGTCTGCGTCGGCGCCCCGTGCAGGATCAGTGTGGCGATCCGCGGCACATCGTCTGCCGCGGCTTCGCGAATGAGGATGTCGGATGCGTCGACGGCATTCTGTTTCATTGCGCTTTGTCTCCGAGGCCGAGCGGCCTTCACTCTGCGAAGAGGCGCTTGGCCATCAGCAGCGTGTTCGGTGTGTCGTCGCGTCCGTCGAAGCGGGCCTGTCGCTGCAGGAAAAAGCCCATGCGCTCGTAGAAGGCGATCGCCAGCTCGTTCTGGCTCTCGACCTCGAGGCGGGCAACGGGCGCCTTCGGGAAACAGGCGAGCGCGATCTGCAGAAGCGTGCGGCCGATGCCGACGCCCTGCCAGGCCGGCAGCACGTAGAGCCGCGTCAGCAGCGCCGCGCCATCGCGCTCCGGCCGGGCCGAGGCGGTCGCAACGATATCCTCGCCGATCAGAGCGACGAGGAAGACCCCCTCGTCGCGGCCGAGCTGGCTGCGCAGGTTTTCCGGCGAATGCCAGGCATTGGTGATCTCGGCGACGCGCTGCCAGCCATAGACGCCATCATAGGTGGCGTGCCAGGTCTCGACCAAAAGCGCCCTCACCGCCAGAATATCGGCAGCTTCAGCGTCGCGGATGACGAGACCTGCGGGCGTCATCCCAATCGTCCAGCTTGCACAAGAAACACCGCCGTCATCCCGGGCCTGACCCGGGATCCATGCCGGCACGCTCCCGTTGAAGGTTCAGGCATGGATCCCGGATCTCCGCTTCGCTGCATCCGGGATGACAGCATGTTTGATCACTCGATGCCGAGCTTCTTCTTCAGGATCTCGTTGAGCGCCTGCGGGTTGGCCTTGCCGCCCGAGGCCTTCATCGCCTGGCCGACGAACCAGCCCAGCATGGTCGGCTTGGCCTTGACCTGCTCGACCTTGTCAGGGTTCGCCGCGATGATCTCGTCGACGGCCTTCTCGATCGCGCCGGTGTCGGTGACCTGCTTCATGCCGCGGGTCTCGACGATCTCGCGCGGGTCGCCGCCTTCGGTCCAGACGATCTCGAACAGGTCCTTGGCGATCTTGCCGGAGATGACCCCCTCGCCGATCAGGTCGACGAGCCCGCCGAGCTGGGCAGCCGAGACCGGAGAAGTGGTGACGTCCTGGCCTTCCTTGTTGAGGCGGCCGAACAGCTCGTTGATCACCCAATTGGCGGCGGCCTTGCCGTCCCGGCCCTTGGCGACCGCTTCGAAGTAGTCGGCCTGATCGCGCTCGGCGACCAGAACCGAGGCGTCGTAGGGCGACAACCCGTATTCGGCGATGAAGCGCGCCTTCTTCGCGTCCGGCAGTTCCGGCAGCGCGCCCCTGAGCGACTCGACGAAGGCGTCGTCGAATTCGAGCGGCAGCAGGTCCGGATCGGGGAAGTAGCGGTAGTCATGCGCCTCTTCCTTCGAGCGCATCGAGCGCGTCTCGCCCTTGCCGGGATCGTAGAGGCGCGTTTCCTGGTCGATGGTGCCGCCGTCCTCGATGATGCCGATCTGGCGGCGCGCCTCGGTCTCGACCGCCTGGCCGATGAAGCGGATCGAGTTGACGTTCTTGATCTCGCAGCGCGTGCCGAGGGCGTCGCCGGGTTTGCGCACCGAGACGTTCACGTCGGCGCGCAAATTGCCCTTCTCCATGTCGCCGTCGCAGGTGCCGAGATAGCGCAGGATGGTGCGCAGCTTCGAGACATAGGCCTTGGCTTCGTCCGCCGAGCGCAGGTCCGGCTTCGAGACGATTTCCATCAACGCCACGCCGGAGCGGTTGAGATCGACGAAGCTCATGGTCGGGTGCTGGTCGTGGATCGACTTGCCGGCATCCTGCTCGAGATGCAGCCGCTCGATGCCCACCGTGATCTGCTCGGTCGGCGAGAGATCGACGACGATCTCGCCTTCGCCCACGATCGGGCTCTTGTACTGGCTGATCTGGTAGCCCTGCGGCAGATCCGGATAGAAGTAGTTCTTGCGATCGAAGACCGAACGGTTGTTGATCTGCGCGCTCAGGCCGAGCCCCGTGCGCACGGCCTGGCGGATACATTCGGCGTTGATGACGGGCAGCATGCCGGGCATGGCCGCATCGACGAGGCTGACATGCTCGTTGGGCTCGGCGCCGAAGCCGGTCGAGGCGCCGGAGAACAGCTTGGCATTGGAGGTGACCTGGGCATGGATCTCCATGCCGACGACGATCTCCCAATCGCCGGTCGCGCCCTTGATCAGCTTCTTCGGGTCGGCGGGGCGGGCATGCGCATTCATCTGAAATCTTCCGGCTCGAATGGTCGCCTACGCGTTACGATGTCAGCGGGCGTGCGGCAAGCGTCGTTGCCTCGATCCGGCGCATCAAACCGCCCCGTCATGGTGCAGCGCCGTTGCGCTCCTGCAACCAGATGGCGGGAATATGACTTATATGACGCAATATTGCGCTCGATGATGGGTGATGGTTCTTGACATTCGTCACTCCCCATCCCTTTTTGCGGCACAGACCGGAAAACCCGCTATGTTGCGCCGGTCCGCCACACGGAGTTCCGTCATGCCACGCAGCCGTTTCATCGGCCTGGTGTTCACCGCTATTGCCACGTCGACCGGCTTCACCGCACTCGACGCCGCTGCCCAGGGAGCGCCGCCTGCCCCGCCGGTTCAGGTCGCCAGCCCGCTCGCCAAGCGCATCACCAACTGGGACGAGTATACCGGCCGCTTCGAAGCGAGCGAGCAGGTCGAGGTGCGCGCCCGCGTCTCCGGCTTCATCGACAGCGTGCACTTCCCGGACGGCTCGATCGTCCAGAAGGGCGACCTGCTCTTTACCATCGATCAGCGGCCTTACAAATTGGCTGTCGACGTTGCCCGCGCCGAAGTCGCCCGCTCGAAGGCCCAGGTCGAGCTCTCCCAGAACGAGGTCGACCGCGCCGAGGGCCTGACCCAGAACCGCACGATCACCGCTCGCGACGTCGACCAGCGCCGCGCCAACCTCAACAGCGCGATCGGATCGCTGCAGGGCGCCGAGGCCAATCTCAAGAACGCCGAGCTCAATCTCGAATGGACCGAGGTGCGCGCGCCGCTCTCCGGCCGCATCTCGAACCGCCGCGTCGATCCGGGCAACCTGATCGCCGGCGGGCAGTCGGGGGCGACGCTGCTGACGACCATCGTCGCGGTGGCTCCGATCTACTTCACCTTCGACGTCTCGGAAGCCGACTTCCTGCGGTACAACCGCATGGCCAATCTGCGCGACACGACCAGCAAGGACACCGGGACACCGGTCGAGGTGCGGCTTTCCGACGAGACCAAATGGGGTCGCCGCGGCAAGGTCAACTTCCTCGACAACGCCCTGAACGCCCGTTCGGCGACGATCCGCGGCCGCGCCGTGTTCGACAACAAGGACCAGTTCCTGACGCCCGGCGTGTTCGGCCGCCTGCGCTTCTTCGCCGGCGAATCCGACGCGCTGCTGGTGCCCGATACGGTCATCGCCTCGGACCAGGCGAGCAAGGTCGTCCTGACGGTCGGCCCTGAGAACAAGGTCGTGCCGAAGCCGGTCGTGCTCGGGCCGATCAGCGAGGGCTTGAGGGTGATCCGCTCCGGCCTGACGGTCGAGGACAAGGTGATCATCGGCGGCAACGCCAATCCCATGGTCCGCCCCGGTGTCGCCGTCACGCCGCAGCCCGGCGAGATCAAGGTCGCGACGACGAACTGATCGACCGCATCCAAGACTGAAACATGGGCGCCTGCGGGCGCCCACCCGCCTTTTCCGGACAGGACATTTCCATGTTCCGCTTCGCCCATTTCTTCATCGACCGGCCGATCTTCGCCACCGTGCTCTCGGTGCTGCTGACGATCGCCGGCGCCATTGCCCAGCGCTCGCTGCCGATCTCCGAATATCCCGAGATCGCGCCACCGACCGTCTCGATCACCGCGACCTATCCAGGCGCCTCGGCCGAGGTCGTCGCCGCCACGGTGGCGACGCCGATCGAGCAGGAGGTCAACGGCGTCGACGACATGCTCTACATCACCTCGCAGTCCACCGGCGACGGGCGGGTGACGATCAACGTCGTGTTCAAGGCCGGCGTCGACATCGACCAGGCGCAGGTGCTGGTGCAGAACCGCGTCTCGCAGGCCGAGCCGCGCCTGCCGCAGGAGGTGCGCCAGCTCGGCCTGCAGACGCGCAAGGCCTCGCCCGACTTCCTGATGGTCATCAACATGATCTCGCCGGACGGGTCGCGCGACGCGCAATACATCTCCAACTACGCCTCGCTCTATGTGAAGGACGTGCTGACCCGCGTCGACGGCGTCGGCGACGTGCAGGTCTTCGGCGCGCGCGACTTCTCGATGCGCATCTGGCTCGATCCGGCCAAGGTCTCCTCGCGCAACTTGACGGCTGGCGACGTTGTCGCCGCGCTCCGGGCCGCGAACGTGCAGGTGGCCGCAGGCGCGCTGAACCAGCCGCCGGCGAAGTCGGACGAGGCCTTCCAGCTCTCGGTCAACACGCTCGGCCGCCTGACGGATGTCTCCGAGTTCGAGAACATCGTCGTGCGTGCCGACGCCGATGGCGGCACGATCCGCGTGCGCGACATCGCCCGCGTCGAACTCGGCTCGCAGGATTACACCTCCAACGCCTATCTCGATAACAAGAACACCGTCGCCATCGCCGTCTTCCAGCGGCCAGGTTCGAACGCGCTCGCGACCTCAGACTCGCTGATCTCGACGATGAACACGATGGCCAAGCAGTTCCCGGCCGGCCTCGAGCACCGCATCATCTACAACCCGACCGAGTTCATCGGGGAATCCGTCGACGCCGTGGTTCACACCCTGCTCGAGGCGGTGGCGCTCGTCGTCGTCGTGGTGATCCTGTTCCTGCAGACCTGGCGCGCCGCGATCATCCCGATCGTCGCGATCCCGGTCTCGCTGGTCGGCACGTTCCTCGTGATGAGCGCGGTCGGAATCTCCTTCAACACGATCTCGCTGCTCGCGCTCGTCCTGGCGATCGGCATCGTCGTCGACGACGCGATCGTGGTCGTGGAGAACGTCGAGCGCTATCTGGCCGAGGGCATGTCGCCGAAGGAAGCGGCGCACAAGACGATGGACGAGGTCGGCGGCGCGCTGCTGGCGATCGCGCTCGTGCTCTGCGCGGTGTTCATCCCGACTGCCTTCATCAGCGGCCTGCAGGGCACCTTCTACCAGCAGTTCGCGGTCACGATCGCAGCCTCGACGGCGATCTCCTGCTTCGTCTCGCTGACGCTGTCGCCGGCCATGTCGGCGGTGCTGCTGAAGCCGCACAAGAAGCATGACGAGAACGAGCAGCACGGATTCTTCTACAAGCTGGGCGCGCCGATCCGCTGGTTCTTCCACTACTTCAATGCGGGCTTCGACTGGCTCTCGCGGACCTATGGACGCATCACCTCCCGGCTCATCCGCATCGCGGTGATCCTGCTGATCGTCTATTCAGGCCTGATCGCCGCGACCGTCTGGGACATCCGCAGGACCCCCACCGGCCTCGTGCCGCAGCTCGACCGCGGCTACTTCATCGTCGCGATGCAGCTGCCGCCGGGCGCCTCGCTCCAGCGCACCGACGCGGTGCTGCGCAGGGCCAACGAACTGCTGCAGTCGCGGCCGGGCGTCGCCCACACCGTGGCCTTCGCCGGCCTCGACGGCGCGACCTTCACGATCGCGCCGAATGCCGGCGTCGCCTTCGTCACGCTCGCTCCGTTCAAGGATCGCGAGAAGGCGGGACTGACCTCCGCCGGCATCCTGAACGACCTGCGCCAGCAGATGTTCTCGATTCCCGAAGCCTTCGCTCTGGTGATCGAGCCGCCGGCCATTCCCGGCATCGGCACAGGCGGCGGCCTCAAGGGCTATGTGCAGGATYGCAGCGGCCGCGGCCTCCCGGCGCTGGAAGGCGCGGCCTGGATCGTCGCCGGCTCGGCCGGGCAGGTGCAGGGCATCCAGCAGCCCTTCACGCTGTTCTCGACCAAGACGCCGCAGATCTATGCCGATATCGACCGCACCAAGGCGGAGATGCTCGGCGTGCCGATCACGCGCATCTTCGAGACGCTGTCGGTCTATATGGGCTCGGCCTACATCAACGACTTCAACCTGCTGGGTCGCACCTATCGCGTCACGGCGCAGGCCGACAATCCGTTCCGCCTGACCACCCGCGACGTCGCCGGTCTCAAGACCCGCAACGCGGATGGCGAGATGGTGCCGATCGGCTCGGTCGCCTCGTTCCAGGACACGACCGGCGCCTATCGCGTGCCGCGCTACAACCTCTATCCGGCGGCCGAGGTGCAGCTCTCAATGGCGCACGGCTTCTCGACCGGACAGGGCATCGCGGCGGTAGAGAAGATCGCGGCGGAGCGGCTGCCGGCCGGCTTCGGCTTCGAGTGGACCGAGATCGCGCTGCAGGAGAAGCTCGCCGGCAACACCGCGATCGTCGCCTTCGGGCTAGCGGTGGTGTTCGTCTTCCTGCTGCTGGCGGCGCTCTATGAAAGCTGGCTGCTGCCGCTCTCGGTCATCCTGATCGTGCCGATGTGTATCCTGGCCGCGATGTTCGGGGTGAACTACGCCGGGCTCGACCGGAACATCCTCGTCGATATCGGCCTCGTCGTGCTCGTCGGCCTCGCCGCCAAGAACGCGATCCTGATCGTCGAGTTCGCCAAGCAGGCGGAGGAGGAAGGCATGCACCGTCGCGACGCGGCGATCGCAGCCGCCCGCACCCGTCTGCGGCCGATCCTGATGACCTCGATGGCCTTCATCCTCGGCGTGCTGCCGCTGACCATCTCGGTCGGCGCCGGTGCCGAGATGCGCCAGGCGATGGGCATCGCGGTGTTCTCCGGCATGCTGGGCGTGACGATCTTCGGCCTGATCTTCACGCCGGTGTTCTACGTGATGGTGCGCTGGCTTGCGGATCTGCGCGGGAGCAAGCGCAAGGTCGAAGCGCAGGTGCCGCAGCAGCCGAGCAGCGCGCACTGAACGCTCGGCCGTCTTTCCGGGGCTTCGCGACAGCGAAGAGCCCGGAATCCATGAACACCGCAGAAATGGAAAAGGGGCTGCACCGTCGCAGCCCCTTTTTTTGATTCTCGCGGTTATGGGTTCCGGGCTCGGACCTGCGGTCCGCCCCGGAATGACAAGGGAGGAGCTACTCCGTCAGCCCCACCAACGCTCGGAGACCGGAAAGCGGCCCGCCGCTTCCTCGATGACCTGCCCGAGCGAGAACAGCGTCTCCTCGTCGAAGGGGCGGCCGATGAGCTGCAGGCCGAGCGGCAGGCCCTGGGCGTCGAGGCCGGCGGGAACGGCGATGCCGGGCAGGCCCGCCATGTTCACCGTCACCGTGAAGACGTCGTTGAGATACATCTCGACCGGATCCGCCGAACCCTTCTCGCCGATGCCGAAGGCGGCCGACGGGGTCGCAGGCGTCAGCACGGCGTCGATGCCGGCCGCATAGGCCTCGTCGAAATCGCGCTTGATCAGAGTGCGGACCTTCTGGGCGCGCAGGTAATAGGCGTCGTAATAGCCGGCCGAGAGGACGTAGGTGCCGATCATGATGCGGCGCTTGACCTCGGCGCCGAAGCCGGCGGCGCGGGTCTTCTCGTACATCTCGACGATGTCCTTGCCCTGCTCGCGCAGGCCATAGCGGACGCCGTCATAGCGGGCGAGGTTGGAGGAAGCTTCGGCCGGCGCGACGATGTAATAGGCCGGCAGGGCGTACTTCGTGTGCGGCAGCGAGATCTCGACGATCTCGGCGCCGGCAGCCTTCAGCCAGTCGATGCCCTTCTGCCAGAGCGCGTCGATCTCGGGGTGCAGGCCTTCCAGCCGGTACTCCCTGGGAATGCCGATCTTCATGCCCTTCACCGAGCGGCCGACGGCCTGCTCGTAATCCGGCACTGGGGCATTGACCGAGGTCGTGTCCTTCGGATCATGGCCGGCCATGGAGCGCAGCATCACGGCGCAGTCGCGCACGGTCTTGCCGATCGGGCCGGCCTGGTCGAGCGAGGAGGCGAAGGCGACGATGCCCCAGCGCGAGCAGCGGCCATAGGTCGGCTTGATGCCGACCGTGCCGGTGAAGGCGGCCGGCTGGCGGATCGAGCCGCCAGTATCTGTAGCAGTCGCGGCCAGGCAGAGATCGGCAGCGACGGCCGAGGCCGAACCGCCAGACGAGCCGCCTGGTACGAGATGATTGCCCTCGATGGCGCCGCCTGAGCCTGCCGAGACATTCGAGCCTTTGCGGCGCCAGGGGTTGACGACGTTGCCGAAGGCCGATGTCTCGTTGGACGAGCCCATGGCGAATTCGTCGTTATTGAGCTTGCCGAGCATGACCGCGCCGTCGCGCCAGAGCTGGCTGGAGACGGTCGATTCATAGGCCGGCACGAAATTGCCGAGGATGTTCGAGCAGGCCGTGGTGCGCACGCCCTCGGTCGCGAACAGGTCCTTGATGCCCAGCGGCAGGCCCTCGAGCGGCCCGCCCTGCCCCTTGGCGAGCTTCTCGTCGGAAGCGGCGGCCTGCTTCAGAGCGTGATCGGGCGTTTCGAGCACATAGGCATTGAGGGCGCGGGCCTTCTCGACGGCGGCGATATGGGCTTTCGTCAGCTCTGTGGCGGTGAAGGTCTTGGCCTTCAGGCCGTCGCGGGCCTCGGTCAGCGTCAGGCGGGTAAGATCGGTCACGGGAGAATTCCGGCGTTATCTGGTCAGGAGACCCCGGATCGCGCGCGGCGCGTCCGGGGTGATCGAACGGGCGGCTTCACCCTTCACTCGATCACCTTCGGCACCATGAAGTAGTTGTCCTCGGAGACCGGCGCGTTGGCGACGATCTTTGCGGCGATCTCGCCGTCGTTCACAACGTCCTCGCGCTGCTTCATCGCCATCGGCGTCACCGAGGTCATCGGCTCGACGCCCTCAACATTCACTTCGTTGAGCTGCTCGACGAAGCCGAGAATGGCGTTGAGCTCGCCTTGCAGCTTGGGCAGATCGGCCTCCGGCACGGCGATGCGCGCGAGATGCGCGACGCGTTTGACGGTGGCGAGATCGACCGACATGGCGGACTCCTGAAAAGGTGGCGGCGCAGGACGCCGGGAAAGCTTCGCCGGGCTATAGCGCGGCGAGCATGCAGACGTAAATCAGCATTGCTCGATCGGCCCGGTTTCTCCGGCTCAAACCGAGAAAGCCTCGCCCTTCCTGGGCACGACGACCTCGATACCGCTGCCCTTCACACCCGCAAGGAAGGCATCGGCGTTCTGGTCGATGATCGGGAAGGTGCCGTAATGGCTGGGGATCGCGACCTTCGGCTTGACGAAGCGCGTCATGGCGAGTGCAGCGACCTTGCCACCCATGGTGAAGCGGTCTCCGATCGGGCAGATGCAGGCCTCGACGCCGTGGATCTCGGCGAGCAGCGCCATGTCGGAGAAGATGTCGGTGTCGCCCATGTGCCAGAGCGTCTTCTCGCCCCTGGCCTTGATGATCGCGCCGTTCGCGTTGCCGACCGGGACATTGACGCCGCCCTCGCCCATGCCGGCCGAATGATCGGCCCGGACGAGCGTGACGCTGAAGGGGCCGAGATCGACGGTGCCGCCGGTGTTCATGGGCTGGAAGCTCTTCAGCCCCTGCGCCGCCAGATGCATGGCGAGATCGTAGTTGGTGATCACCGTCGCGCCGGTCTTCTCCGCGATGTCGAGCGTATCGCCGACATGGTCGCCATGGCCGTGGGTGACCACGATGTGGCTCACGCCCTTCGAGATTGCCGCGACATCGCCCTCGAAAGCCGGGTTCCCGGTGAAGAAGGGATCGATCAGAATGGCGGCGCCGTCGATGTCGACGCGGAAGGCGGAATGGCCGTACCAGGTGAGTTTCATGCGAAGGCTCCGGGCTTTCGAAATGCCGGCCTCTATCTAGGCCGATCCGCGCGCCCGACCAAGTCGACAATGCCGTTCGGGAGTTGCAGGCTGGCGCAATGCCAAACCAACGGAATCGCCCCATGACCGACGCCGCCACACTCGCCCGCCGGATCGCCCAGGGCCATGGCGACGAGCCGGCCGATCTCGTCATCAAGGGGGCAAAGCTGCTCGATCTCGTCACCGGCGATCTGGTAGAGAGCGACATTGCCATCTGCGGCGACAACATCGTCGGGACCTATGGGGGCTACGAAGGCAAGCGCGTCATCGATGCCAAGGGCCTCATCGCGGTGCCCGGCTTCATCGACACGCATCTGCACATCGAATCCTCGCTGGTGACGCCGCTCGAATTCGAGCGCTGCGTGCTGCCGCACGGTGTCACCACCGCGATTTGCGATCCGCACGAGATCTCGAACGTGCTCGGTGTCGACGGCATCCGCTATTTCCTCGCCTCAGCCGAGGCGATGCGGATGGACCTTCGTGTCAACCTGTCGAGCTGCGTGCCGGCGACCCATCTGGAGACCGCCGGCGCAAGGCTCGAAGCCCACGACCTGACGCCGATGATGGACCACCCCAAGGTGATCGGCCTCGCCGAATTCATGAACTTCCCCGGCGTGATCCACCGCGATCCCGGCTGCCTCGCCAAGCTCGAGGCCTTCTCGCATCGCCATATCGACGGCCATGCGCCGCTGGTGCGCGGCATGGACCTCAACGCCTATCTTGCCGCCGGCATCCGCACCGACCACGAGACGACGACGGCCGAGGAAGCACGCGAGAAGCTTGCCAAGGGCATGGCGATCCTGATCCGCGAAGGCTCGGTCTCGAAGGATTTGCACGCGCTGATCCCGCTGATCTCGCGCGACGCCTCACCCTTCCTCGCCTTCTGCACGGATGACCGCAACCCGCTCGATATCGGCGAGGAAGGCCATCTCGACTACATGATCCGCACCGCCATCGCGGAGGGGGCGGATATGCTGGCGACCTACCGCATCGCCTCGCTCTCGGCGGCGCGGAATTTCGGCCTGTTCGACCGCGGCTTCATCGGGCCGGGCAAGCGCGCCGACATCGTACTGGTCGAGGATCTCGCTGCCTGCTCGGTCAGGCAGGTCTTCACCGGCGGGCGCTTGGTCGACGACGCGCTGTTCGAGGGCCGGGCGGAGGTGGCGCCGGTCGGGCATGGCAGCGTGAAGTGCCGGCCTGTCACGCCGGAGGATTTCCGCGTGAAAGCGCGCGATGGCGAGACGCCGGTGATCGGCGTCGTGCCCGGGCGGATCATCACCGAGCGGCTGTCGATGCCCCTGCCCTCGCGCGACGGCGAAGCCCTGCCCGATCTCGGCCGGGACGCGATCAAGGTCACCGTGATCGAGCGGCACGGCCAGAACGGCGGCATCGCGGGCGGATTCGTCCACGGCTTCGGCATGAAGCGCGGCGCCATCGCCTCCTCGGTCGGCCATGACAGCCACAACCTCTGCGTCGTCGGGGTCGACGATGCGTCGATGGCGGCGGCCGCCAACCGGCTGATCGAGATCGGCGGCGGCTTCGCGGTCGCGGATGGCGACAAGCTCACTGCTGAACTGGCGCTGCCCGTCGCGGGACTGATGAGCGAAGAGCCGTTCGAGACGGTGCGGCACGATCTGGAGCATCTGCGCGCTGCGGCGAAGGCGCTCGGCGTCGTGCTGGCCGAGCCGTTCCTGCAAGTCGCCTTCCTGACGCTGCCGGTGATCCCGCATCTCAAGATCACCGACAAGGGATTGGTCGATGTCGATCGGTTCGATTTCGTGTGAGGTGACCGAGGCTACCGTCATGCTCGGGCCTGACCCGAGCATCTCTCGCAGGAAGAGGCTCCAGCGCTTTCTGGTCCTGAGATTCTCGGGTCTGCGCTTCGCTTCGCCGGAGAATGACGCCACCCCGGTAGCTAAATCCGCCCTTCCAGCGCGGCCATGACCTTCTCGGCAACCAGCCCTGAGACGCGGCCGTTCGACTCCACCGTATTGCCGGCGATGTGCGGGGTCAGGATCAGGTTGGGCGCCCCAGTGAAGACCTTGGCGGCGTCCTTGCCGAGCGGCTCCTGCTCGTAGACGTCGATGGCGGCGCCGCCGAGCTTGCCGGCCTTGAGCGCCTTGACCAAAGCCGCTTCGTCCATGATGCCGCCGCGCGCGGTGTTGATCAGGATCGCGTCGGGCTTCATCCCGGCAAGCGCCTTCGCGTCGATCATGCCCCGCGTTTCGGCCGTCAGCGGCACATGCAGGCTGATGACATCGGCCTCGGCCAACAGTTCGGCGAAGTCGAGCCGGCGCACGCCGCTCCAGGCGGGGTCGTCGACCGGCAGGCGCGGATGATAGGCCGCGACCTCCATGCCGATCGCGCGGGCATGATGGGCGACGTCGCGCGCAATGGCTCCGAAGCCGACGAGGCCCATCAGCTTGCCGGCGATCTCCCGGCCGATCAGCTTCGTCTTCGGGAATTCGCCAGCCAGCATCGCCGCATTGGCGAAATAGGCGCCACGCAGCAGCGTCATCGTCGTGCCGATGACATATTCCACAACGGATAGGCTGTTGGCGCCGGTCGCCGGAAAAACGCGGATGCCGCGGTCGGCGCAGACCTTCATGTCGAGATTATCTAGCCCGACGCCGAGCCGGCCGATCACCTTCAGCGCCCGCGCCGCGTCCAGCACCTTGCCGCGGACCTGCGTCTGATTGCGCACGATCAGGGCCGGGACATCGGCGACCAATCGCGCGATCTCGTCAGGGCTGGCGAAAAGCTCGGGGTCGTAATGAACCGTGTAGCGCGACTTGAGGTTCGCGACGGCGGTCTCGTCCATGAATTCGGTGATGACGATGTCGGTCATGATGCCCCCGCGGCCATTCTTCCTGTCATGGCTCAGCCCAGCAAAGCGAGGCCGGCCGTGACGACCACGAGGATGGTCACTGTCGTTCCCGTGACCAGAGCCAGATGCCGCCAGCCGAGCCGGGCCATCGCCGCCATCGAGGTGCCCAGCCCCAGCGCCGCGATGGCGATCAGCAGGCCCCAGCGCGAGGCTTCGAGCAGGGCGTCGCGAACCGGCTGGTAGAGCGGCGCCAGCGTGGGCATCAGAGTCAGCAGGCTGTTCAGCACGCACAAGATGAGGAAGACGATGGCGAAGACCGGGACCGGCACCTTGGCCTTCGAGAGCTCGCCGCTGTCACGCACCAGCCACCAGCCGACGATCAGCACCGAAGGCAGAAGCAGGAAGACCCGGAAGAGCTTGACGATCACCGCCGCATTGGCGACCTCGTCCGAGACGGACTGGCCGGCGCCGACGACCTGCGCCACGTCGTGGATGGTGCCGCCGAGCATGATGCCGGTCTGCTGCGGCGAGAAGCCGAGCCAGACGCAGATCAGCGGATAGGCCAGCATCGCGACGGTGGCGAAGACATTCATGGCGATGACGGTGAAGGCGACGTCCGCCGCCTTGTTGCGATAGTCCGGCACGACCGTCGCCGTGGCGAGCGCGGCGGAAGCGCCACAGACCGCCGTGGCGACGCCGGCGAGCGCGCCCATGCCGGCTTCGCGGCCGAGCAGGCGCGCCAGCGCGAAGCCGACGACGACCGTCACCACCATCGAGCCGACGATCAGAAGCGCCGTCGAGAGGCCGAGCGCCGCGATATCTCCCAAAGCGATGCGCAGGCCGAGCAGCGCGATTGCCCAGCGCAGCAACTTCTTGACGCAGAAGGTCATGCCTGGCGCGAAGCGCCGGGTGTTGGCCAGGGGGTGCAGCAGCATGCCGATCACCAAGGCGATGACGATGGCCGGGATGCCGATGCGGCCGCCCGCTGCAGCCTTGAGGAGCGGCTCGAGGAAGGCGGAGGCTATCGCGACCGCTGCAGACAGCAGGATGCCGGGCAGAAGCGGGCCAAGGGAGCCCGCCTTGCGGGAAGCAGCGATGTCGGTCATGGCGCGGTGCTGACGATGAAAAGAAGGCGTGGATCGGGGCTGTAGAGCGGAGCGACGAAGGTTTCGGCGAATCGTCCGCCGTTCTTCTCAATGATACGGCGCGAGGCGTGGTTGTCGGCATCGCAGGTGATCGTGATCTCCGGCAGCCCGGCCTCATGCGCAACGCCCAGCATCGCCGCAAGCGCGGCGGTGGCGTAGCCGTGCCCGGTGTAGGCCGGCAGGATGGTGTAGCCGACATGGCCGAGCACATGCTCAGGCAAGGCCATCATCGGGCGGCCGTCGCCATCCTCCTGCCAACGCAGGTTGATCGAGCCGATGAAGGGGCGCTCGGCCCGATCCTCGGCGAAGATCCAGCGCGTCGGTCCGGGTATGCGCTCGACCTCACGGCCATCGGGCAGACGGATGCGACCGGGTCCGCCGCGAATCTCGGCCAGGAATGCATCGGCATCGCGGGCGATGGCGGCGAGCTGTTCCGGCGCGACATCGCGCGTCGTGTTCGGCGACCAGCCCCCGCGCAGCGCCGCCTCATAGGCGCCGAGCAAGGCTTTGTCGGGAACTTGCAGGGAGATGCGCGCCGGCACGGCGAGAAGATCCTTCTACGCGGCAACGCCGCTCCAAGCGCGCGCATATAGCCTGATCGCCGCCGATACGCGATGGCTTCCGCGCTACAGCTGCCGGGAAGCCGCCATTCGCCGGGTGTATCGGAGAAGGTATTGCTCGCGAGGCAAGGCAGCGCGTGATACCGCCTTGCCATGGCCAGCCAGATCGTTTCGCTCGAAGCCTTTCTCGACCTTCCGGCGCATGCGCGCCTGCTCGGCCTCGACCTCGGCACCAAGACGATCGGGCTCGCGCTGTCCGATCTGGAGAGGCAGATCGCGACGCCGCTGGAGACGATCCAGCGGGTCAAGTTCGGTCTCGATGCCGCTGCGCTGCTGAAGATAGCGCAGAAGCATCAGGTTTCCGGGATGGTGATCGGCTTGCCGCTCAACATGGACGGCACCGAGGGGCCACGCGTGCAGTCGACGCGCGCCTTCGTCCGCAACCTCGCTCCCCTCACCGATCTGCCGATCGTGTTCTGGGACGAGCGGATGTCGACGCTTGCGGTGACGCGCACCCTGCTCGATGCCGACGCCTCCCGCGCCAAGCGCGCGGCAGTCGTCGACAAGATGGCAGCGGCCTACATCCTGCAGGGCGCGCTCGATCGGCTGGGCAGGCTCGTGCCGATCGAAGACGATGAAGACGGCCCGTACTGACAGCGCCCAAATTGAAAGCGGGCGGCGTCCTCGCCTTTACTGGATGAATATTCCGCGCTTGATCGCCTTCTTCTGCGCCTCGCGCTCGTTCTTGATCGCCCGCTTGCGCTCGTCCAGCGACATGCCGGCCATCGGATCCTGCTGGCGACGGCCGCCATCCACGCCGGACCGGCGATCATTGCGCCAGTCGCCGCGGCCGTCGTCTCGCCCATAACCGCGACGGTCGTCGCGCCAGCCGCCACGATCGTCGCTACGACCGTAGTCGCGCCGATCGTAGCCGTCACCGCGCCGTTCATACGAACGGTCATAGCCAGGGCCACCATAATACTGCGCAGCTGCGGGCTGGACACAGGCCAAGCCGATCGCCGCCATTCCCAGCCCCGCGACCAGAGCGCTTCGAAGCGAGATCATGTGAAGATACCCCCACCCTTCCATCGAGATGCGACGCCATACATCTGACGGCGAATCGCAAAGATTTTCCTGACGCAGGCCCTCACATAGCAAGGCCCGCGCAGATTGCGCGGGCCTTGCAGGGAGCACGGAACCGCAGATCAGCGATTATCGCGGAAGTCATACGGCGCGTAATAACCCCGCGGATAGGCATAGACCGGAGCCGGCGGAGCCGCGTAGTAGTCGTCTTCGTAATACGGCGCCGCATAAGCGCGGTTATTCGCCGCAACCGCAGCGGCACCCAGAATACCCACGCCGACGGCGCCGGCGATCGCCGCACCACGCGACGGGCCGCGCCAGCCGCCATGGTAACCGCGATAACCACGGTAATACTGCGTGTACCCGGCTTGCGCCTTGTCGAGACGGGCGGAGTCGAACATCCGCTGCTCCTTCGCCAGTGCGGGGGCAACGAAGCCACCAGCCGCGACGCTCGCTGCGGCCAGCGCGATGGCAACCTTTTTGTGCAGAGACCTCATGACGGCATCTCCTTTCTCGGGATCATCCCGAAACATGGCGAGAGTTTCGTTCGATCCGGTTGAATGAGACCTGAACCAATCGCGGCGGCATTGCGGCAGGAACACAGCGGCTTTCCATCCACGCTCTTGCCGGGCGCAATCCGCCATGGGACAGGCCTGTTGATACGCGTTCATCAACCTCTGGCGGGTTCCGTTGTTCCCCCCGCCCCGTCCGGTTCAGCCATGCTCGACAGCCTGATTGCCGTTTTCCTCGTCATCGCGACGGGCTGGCTCCTGAAGGTCCGCAACATCGTCTCGCCGGCGCATTGGGTCGGCGTCGAGCGCCTGACCTATCAGGTGCTGTTCCCGGCCGTCGTCATCCACACGCTCGCCATGGCCGATCTGCGCGGCGTGCCCGTCCTCGCCATGGGGTCGAGCCTCGTGCTGGCCATCCTGAGCGTCGCGGCGCTGCTGCTGGTGACCCGGCCGGTGCTGGCGCGTGCGGG
The DNA here is from genome assembly GCF_056402015.1 of Allobosea sp. P4_C6. Classification (NCBI taxonomy): domain Bacteria; kingdom Pseudomonadati; phylum Pseudomonadota; class Alphaproteobacteria; order Hyphomicrobiales; family Alloboseaceae; genus Allobosea; species Allobosea sp. P4_C6. Next base: position 37,291 of record NZ_JBFUIF010000011.1, on the reverse strand, counting down.
TATCGACGGCCCGGCCTTCACGTCTATCTTCCAGGGCTCGGTCCGCTGGAACACCTTCGTGGCGCTCGCGCTGGCAGCCGGCCTGCAGGGCCGCAACGGCGCGACGCTGATGGCGATCGCGGTTGCCGCCATGATTCCGCTGCTCAACGTGATGTGCGTCGTCGTCCTCGCGCGCTTCGCAAACGGCAAGCCGATGAGCGTCGGTGCCACCATCCGCTCGATCCTGTACAACCCCTTCATCTGGTCTTCCGCCGTCGGTCTCATCCTCAATCAGGCCCAGTGGCTGCTGCCCTCGGCGTTCACCGGCTATCTCGACGTGCTGGGGCGGGCCTCCCTGGGCATCGGCCTCCTCGTCGTGGGTTCGGCGCTCGATCTGAACCGGCTGGCGCGCCCCCGCTTGGCCCACTGGGCCGCCGTTGGATTGAAGCTCGTGGTGATGCCGTTCGCGGCCTGGCTCTATGCCGGCTGGTTCGGCGTCACGGGTCCGGCCCTGACGATGACCGTCATCGCCGGCGCCGTTCCCACGGCCACCGCCGCCTATTTCCTCGCCCGCGATCTCGGAGGCGATGCGCCGCTCATGGCCGAGATCACGACGCTCCAGACCCTGCTGGCGCTGGCGACGCTTCCGGCGGCAGTGCTGCTCCTGACCTAGCTACTTTAGCTTGAAATTTATTGGACACTACAATCTATAATTGTATACCGCCCGGAGGATCGAAGCCCCTCCACACGAGTTGGTCCCCGATCCTGCGAGGGAATCCAGTCGCCATGAAGCAAAAAGCCCAAGATCTGGCCTCGCTCAAGCCCGACCCTGACGACAATCAGGACGATGCCACCCCCGATCGGTCGATGACCCCGCTGGAAGCCGCCTCCTTCATCGAGAGCATGACAGCCGAGCTACGGATCATGGCGCGCGACACGAAGCTGAACACATTGTCCTATTTTCTCGAGATGGCGCGGGTCGAAGCCTCAGCCGAAATCGTGCGTCAGGCGCGCTCGAACGGCGACAGCCAATAGGCCGATCTCGCCCGTCAAATCGTCCCCTCGACCACCGGCCTCCCGAACCCGGAAGGTCAGACGCGCGCCCGCGACAAGGCTCCTCCCGGATGCCGGCGCACTTCGCCTTCGAGCTCCAGATCGACAAGGACCCGGTTGATCTCGCGCGCCGCCTGGCCGCTCGCGCGGACGAGGTCATCGAGCGCGACCGGCGTCGGCCCAAGCAGGTCCATGACAAGGCGCCCGAGATCCGGCGCTCCGGCCGGCCCTTCCAGCGTTGCGGCAGATTGCGGCGGAGCATAATTCTCGTCATGCCGGACGAAGCCCGGGGCCGGCGTCACCTCCGGCAGGTCGAGTTCATCCCACATCGCCTCGCTTGGCGGCTCGCCCGAAGCTTCTCGCAGGGCGGAGCGTTCCAGCCAGGAAGCCGGCTCCTGCCGGCGCAGCGGCGCCAGCGCCTCGATGACATGGGATGCTTCGGCACAAAGCGTGGCTCCCTCCCGGATGAGGTGATTGCCGCCCTCTGCGCGCGGATCGAGCGGCGAGCCCGGCACGGCGAAGACCAATCGGCCCTGTTCGTTGGCAAAGCGCGCCGTGATCAGCGAGCCCGAGCGCCGCGCCGCCTCGACGACGACCGTACCCAGCGAAAGACCCGAGACCAGCCGGTTGCGGCGCGGGAAGTCGCGCGCCCTGGCAACCCAGCCGAGCGGCATCTCGCTGACGATGGCACCTCTTTCGGCGATGCGCTCCGCCAGAGGGGCATTCTGCGGCGGGTAGATCTCGTCGAGGCCGCCGGCGAGCACGGCGATCGTGCCGGTATCGAGGCTTGCCTGATGGGCGGCCGTGTCGATGCCGCGCGCAAGGCCGGAGACCACGATGTAGTCGGCCTCGCCGAGTTCGCGCGCCAGCCGCGCGGTGAACTTCATCCCTGCCGCGGAGGCGTTGCGGGAGCCGACAAGCGCAACCGCTGGCCTTTGCAAGGCTTGCACCTGTCCGAGCACCGCGATGAGCGGCGGCGCGGAATCGATCGCCTGCAGAGGCAACGGATAGTCCACCTCACCCAGTGCAACGAGGCGACCGCCGAGGCGCCGTAGCCCTTCCAGCTCGCGCTCCGCCTCGGCAAGCGTGCAGATGCGGATCGGGCGGCCGGCCTGACGGGCAAGGTCCGGCAGCGCCTCCAGCGCGGCTCCGGCCCCGCCGAAACGGTTCATCAACGAGAGGAAGCTGCGCGGGCCGATGCTCTCACTGCGGATCAGCCTCAGCCAATCGAGGCGCTGGCGATCGGAGAGAGCGATGCCAGCCATCCGCGTTCAGCCCTTCTGGCCGATCTTGCCTTCGCGCCCGGTCAGGAGCCGGGCGATGTTGGTTCGGTGCATGATCCAGAGCAGCACCGTCAGGATGCCCATGACGATGGCGGCCTGGTGCATGCCGGCCCAGAACCAGAGCAGAAGCGGCGTCAGCAGGCTCGCGACCAGCGCCGAAAGCGATGAATAGCGCGAGAGATAGGCGATGCTCAGCCAGACGGCGGCGAAGACCAGCGCGATCGAAGCCTTCACGCCGATGAGCACGCCGAGATAGGTCGCTACGCCCTTGCCGCCCTTGAAGCGCAGCCAGACCGGGAAGAGATGGCCGAGAAAGGCGCCGATGCCCGCCACCAACGCTGCCTCCGGGCCGCCGAGCAGGCGCGAGCCGACGATAACCGCCGCCGTGCCTTTCAGCATGTCGCCGACGAGGGTGGCGGCCGCGAGCTTCTTGTTGCCGGTGCGCAGCACATTCGTCGCGCCGATATTGCCCGAGCCGATGCTGCGCAGATCCGGCCCGCCGGCCAGGCGCGTCAAGACGATGCCGAAGGGGATGGAGCCGAAGAGATAGCCGACGACGAGGGCGATCAGCGTGGCGGAGCCGGAGAGGCTCCAGTTCAAAACATCCGTCATGCCGCCCCTTTTCCCGCAGTCCGCATAGAGCCTAGCCCGGCTCGTATTCGTACACCACCCGTCCGCCGACGATCGTCGCCTGGACGATGCCTTCCAGGCGCGCCTCGTCGAAGGGCGAGTTCTTGGCGCGCGATTTCAGCTTGCGCTTGTCGACGACGAAGGGCGCCTCGGGATCGAACAGGATGAGGTCGGCCGGGGCACCGGGCGCAAGCCGCCCCGCTTCCAGTCCGAGCAGGGCGGCAGGGCGCGCCGACAGGGCGGCGAAAAGCTGCGGCAGCCCGATCTGCCCGGCCTGCACCATGCGCTGCGATGCCGACAGCATGGTCTCGATGCCGAGCGCGCCGTCCGCCGCCTCGGCGAAGGGCTGGCGCTTGGTCTCGACGTCCTGCGGGTCATGGTCGGACACCACGACATCGATCACGCCATCGGCGAGCGCGGCGACCAAGGCTAGGCGATCGTCCTCGTGACGCAGCGGCGGCGAGACCTTGCAGAAGGTGCGGTAGTCCCCGACGTCGTTCTCGTTGAGGGTCAGGTTGTTGATCGAGACGCCGCAGGTGATGCGCACGCCGTCCTGCTTGGCGCGGCGGACCAGTTCGGCCGATTCCGCGCAGGAGATCATCGCGGCGTGGTAACGGGCGCCGGTGGCTTTCGCGAGGCGGATGTCCCGCTCCAGCATCACCGTCTCGGCCTCGAGCGGGATGCCCGGCAGGCCTTTCCGGCTGGCGAACTCGCCCTCGTTCATCACGCCGGAGCCGCGCAGCTCGGGATCCTCGAGATGGTTCATGATCAGGGCGTCGAAATCGCGGGCATAGATCATGGCACGGCGCATCACCTGCGGATTGCGCAGGCTCCTGGCGCCATCGCAGAAGGCGACGGCGCCAGCCTCCAGCAGCAGCCCGAACTCCGTGATCTCCCTGCCTTCCAGCCCCTTAGTCAGCGCGGCGCAGGGCAGCACGTTGACGATCGCCTTGTCGCGGGCGCGGCGCTTGAGGAAGTCGATGATCGCGGGGTCGTCGATCGGCGGATCGGTGTCGGGCCGGCACACCACGGTCGTGACACCGCCGGCAGCGGCGGCATGCGAGCCCGTGCCCAGCGTCTCGCGGAATTCGGCGCCGGGTTCGCCGAGGAAGGCACGCAGGTCGACCAGGCCCGGCGTCAGCACGAGCCCCTTCGCATCGACGCGGCGCACGCCCTCGGGCGTCGCGGGCGCGGCGCCCCATTCGACCGCGGCGATCGCGCCGTCGCGTAGCAGCACGGAGCCGGCCCCGTCGCGCCCGGTCACGGGGTCGACCAGCCGGGCGTTGACGATCGCCAGGTGCCGCGATGCGATGTCCCGAGTTGCCAAGTCCTGCGCTGCGATGTCCTGAGATTCAGCCATGTTCAGTTCCATCCCGGCGATCAGCGCTCGGCCGGCGTGTGAAGACGTAGCTCCAGAAGGCGACGAGCCCCCAGAACAGCAGGCAGAGCAGGCCGCCGGCGATCACGATGAACCATGTCCAGCCCGCGCGCGGGTCGGCATAGAGGAAGCCCGCCGCGACCACGAGATAGAGCCACGTGAAGACGAAGCGCGCCCGGCGCATCAGGGAGAGCAGCCAGGCGAGAGCTCCCTCCATCCCGCTCAGACATTCGGCAGGTGCTGGGCCAGCGCGTCGAGCACGGCCATGCGGACCGCGACGCCCATCTCGACCTGCTCGCGGATCAGCGACTGGGCGCCGTCGGCAACCTCGGAGGAGATCTCGACGCCGCGGTTCATCGGGCCCGGATGCATCACCAGCGCGTCCGGCTGGGCGCGCTCCAACTTCTCGCGGTCGAGCCCGAAATAGCGGAAATATTCCTTCGAGGACGGCACGAAGGCGCCGTGCATCCGTTCAAGCTGGAGGCGCAGCATCATCACGATATCAGCGCCTTCGAGCCCCTTGTTCATGTCGGTGTAGAGCTCGACGCCCATGCGCTCGATGCCGGGCGGCATCAGCGTCGAGGGTGCGATCAGACGGACTTTCGCGCCGAGCGCATTGAGCAAGATGATGTTCGAGCGGGCGACGCGCGAGTGCACGATGTCGCCGCAGATCGCCACGGTCAGGCCCATGATGCGGCCCTTGTTGCGGCGGATCGTCAGTGCGTCGAGCAGCGCCTGCGTCGGATGCTCATGGGCGCCGTCGCCGGCATTGACCACCGAGCAGTCGACCTTGCGGGCGAGCAGGTTGACCGCGCCTGCCGCGTGATGGCGCACCACGATGATGTCGGGGCGCATGGCGTTCAGCGTCGCGGCGGTATCGATCAGCGTCTCGCCCTTCTTCACCGAGGACGAGGCGATCGACATGTTCATCACGTCGGCGCCGAGACGCTTCCCCGCGAGCTCGAAGGAGGCCTGTGTCCGGGTCGAGGGCTCGAAGAAAAGGTTGATCTGGGTGCGGCCGCGCAGCGTCGCCGTCTTCTTCTCGACCTGCCGGGAGAGCGCGACATAGGCCTCGGCGCGGTCCAACAGCGCCTCGATGTCCAGATGGGACAATCCCTCGATGCCGAGGAGATGGCGGTGCGGGTAGAGCGGTGCTGGCGATGTCATTTGAAGCAGGCTGTTTAGGCGCGAGTCGGGCCGGGCGCAAGCCGCTCATGGCCGGGATGGGGCTATGTCCTGTGAACCGTGGAACTTTCGCTGAAACGGCGCTAGGTCACATCCTTTCGCCGCGAGAGGACTCGAGCCTTGTCCAGCCCGATTGACGCTTACGCTCCAGCTGCCGACGGCGCCGAATGGCAGGCGATCTCGCCGGCCGATGCAGGCTTCGATCCGGAGAGGCTCAAGGTTGCCGTCGCTTTTGCCACCGAGAACGAGAGCCCCTGGCCGCGCAGCCTCTACTATCCGGACGGCAGCTATGTCGGGAATGTCGAATGGAACGAGCGCGGCCCCTGGACCGAAATCGTTGGCCCCGTGCGCGAGCGCGGCGGGCCGGCAGGCCTCATCCTGAAAGGTGGCCGCCTCGTCGCCGAATGGGGCGACACCGCCCGCACCGACATGACCTTCTCGATCGCAAAAAGCTATCTGGCGGTGCTCGCCGGCATTGCCTTCGATGACGGGCTCATCTGCGAAGTCGAGGAGCCGGTCGGCAAGAGCGTCGACGATGCCGCCTTCGCCGGCCCGCATAACGGCACGATCACCTGGCGGCATCTGCTGCAGCAGTCGAGCGAATGGCAGGGCGAGCTCTTCGGGAAATCGGACCAGGTCGATCACAACCGCCAGATCGGCCCAGGCGCCGACAACAGCCGCAAGGGCGAGCGCCGCGAGCTGAAGACGCCCGGCAGCTTCTACGAATACAACGATGTCCGCGTGAACGTGCTGAGCTATGCCCTGCTCCAGCGCTTCCGTCGGCCGCTGCCGGATGTGCTGCGCGAGCGCGTCATGGATCCGATCGGCGCCTCGGCCGATTGGGAGTGGCAGGGCTACAGCACTTCCTTCGTCGAAATCGACGGCCGCCGGCTTCAGTCGGTGCCGGGCGGCGGGCATTGGGGCGGCGGCCTGTTCATCGGCGCGCGCGACCATGCCCGCTTCGGCCTGCTGATCGGCCGCAAGGGATTGTGGAACGGCCGGCAGCTGCTCTCGCAGGCCTGGGTCGAGCGGATGCTGACGCGCTCTCCCACCCTCGGCAATTACGGCTATCTCTGGTGGCTGGCACGCGGACCCGCGGCGCGGCCGAACCTGCCGCCGACCGCCTTCTCGGCGCTCGGCGCCGGCAGCAACGTGATCTGGGTCGAGCCCGAGCAGGATATCGTCGCGGTGCTGCGCTGGATCAACGGCGCCTCGACCGAAGGCTTCATCGACCGGCTGCTGGCGGCGCGGGGCTGAAAGCTCGCCGCATTCGCCTGGGAAACACTTTCGTCATTCCGGGGCAAGCCGCAGGCTTGAGCCTGGAACCCATAACCGCAGCGCTTGCCGGATTAAATACCGGCCGGCCCGCTTTATCCCGTTCCATCGGCGGTTATGGGTTCCGGGCTCTTCGCTGCGAAGCCCCGGAATGACGAGGTGGTTCCGGGCTTAATCCTTCACCGCATAGACATGCGCCGGCCCGGGGAAGCGCCGGGCCCGCACCTCGGCGGCATAATCGCCGACCGCCTTGTCCACGCCCTCGGCGAGATTGCCGAAGAGCTTGACGAATTTCGGCACGCGGCCGGTCAGGCCGAGCATGTCGTCAAGCACCAGGATCTGACCGTCACAGGCGGCGGAGGCGCCGATGCCTATCGTGGGAACCGCGACCTTGCCGGTGATCTCCGCCGCCAGCGGCTCGGCCACGGCCTCGACGACCACCGAAAAAGCCCCGGCCCGCGTCACCGCTTCGGCATCGGCCATGATCGCCGGCCATTCGGCCCGGTCGCGGCCCTGCGCCTTGAAACCGCCGAGCACGTTCACCGCCTGCGGCGTCAAACCGATATGCGCCATCACCGGGATGCCGCGTTCGACGAGAAAGCGGATCGTCTCCTCCATGCGCGCCCCGCCCTCCAGCTTGACCGCGCCGCAGCCCGTCTCCTGCATGACCCGGGCCGCGTTGCGGAAGGCCTGCTGCGGGCCTTCCTCATAGCTGCCGAACGGCATGTCGACGACGACCAGCGCCCGCTGCGAGCCGCGCATCACCGCCTGTCCGTGCAGGATCATCATCTCCAGCGTGACCGGCACGGTGCTGTCGAGGCCGTGCACGACCATGCCAAGGGAATCGCCGACGAGCAGGAAATCGCAGTGCCGGTCGGCCAATGCCGCCATCGGCGCGGTGTAGGCCGTCAGCGAGACGACCGCCTCGCCGCCCTTGCGGCCGCGGATATCCAGCGCCGTCACGCGCTTGATCTGTGCTTGCGACGACACGCTCTTCTCCCCATGTAACGGCCGGTGCCCGCGAAAGGGCCTAAACGCTCTCCCCCGTCCCGAAAAGCGCAATCGGCGTTTGACAGGGCCGGCGTGCTGAACCACTTTCGCGCGCAATTCCGAACCGCCGGAGCCTCGCCGGTCGCTGAACCGCCCTCTAAGGGACGGGTCAGCGCTCTGAAAAGGCTGTCATCGAGACCAAAATCATGAAGCTCCTCGTCGTCGAGTCGCCGGCCAAGGCCAAGACGATCAACAAATACCTGGGCTCCGACTACGAGGTCGTGGCGTCGTTCGGCCATATCCGCGACCTGCCGGCCAAGGACGGCTCGGTCGAGCCCGAGAACGACTTCGCGATGAAGTGGGAGATCGAGGGGCGCGGCGCCAAGCAGGTCTCCGAGATCGTCAGGGCGCTGAAGGGCGCCGACAAGCTCATCCTCGCGACGGACCCGGATCGCGAAGGCGAGGCCATCTCCTGGCACGTGCTGGAAGCGCTGAACCAGAAGAAGGCGCTGAAGGGCATCCCGGTCGAGCGCGTGACCTTCAACGCCGTGACCAAGGACGCGGTGCAGAAGGCGCTGGCCGAGCCACGCGCCATCGACCAGGCGCTGGTCGATGCCTATCTGGCGCGCCGGGCACTGGACTATCTCGTCGGCTTCACGCTCTCGCCGGTGCTGTGGCGCAAGCTCCCCGGCGCCCGCTCGGCGGGCCGCGTGCAATCGGTGGCGCTGCGCATCGTCTGCGAACGCGAACGCGAGATCGAGGCCTTCCGGGCGCGGGAATACTGGTCTCTGGTCGCGACGCTCGCGACGGAGTCGGGCCAGACCTTCGACGCCCGGCTCGTCGGCGCCGACGGCAAGAAGATCACCCGTCTCGACATCGGCAATGCCGAGGAGGCCAAGGCCTTCAAGGAGGCGCTGGAGAGCGCCCTCTTCAACGTGACCGAGGTCGAGGCCAAGCCGGTCAAGCGCCACCCCCAACCGCCGTTCCAGACCTCGACGCTGCAGCAGGAAGCCTCCCGCAAGCTGGGCCTCGCCCCGGCGCGGACCATGCAGCTCGCCCAGCGCCTCTATGAGGGCGTCGACATCGGCGGCGAGACCGTCGGCCTCATCACCTATATGCGAACCGACGGCGTCGACATGGACGGCTCGGCGATCGCCGCCGCGCGCAGCGTCATCGGCAAGGAATTCGGCGAGCGCTACGTGCCGAATGCGCCGCGCAAGTACATGGTCAAGGCCAAGAACGCGCAGGAGGCCCACGAGGCCATCCGCCCGACCGATCTCGGCCGGCTGCCGGCCATGGTCGCGCGCCAGCTCGAGCCGGAACAGGCGAAGCTCTACGAGCTGATCTGGAAGCGCACCATCGCGAGCCAGATGGAATCGGCCGAGATGGAGCGCACCACGGTCGACATCGCGGCCAAGGTCGGCGCGCGCAACCTCGACCTGCGCGCCTCCGGTCAGGTCGTGCTCTTCGACGGCTTCCTGACGCTCTATCAGGAGAGCCGCGACGACGAGGAGGACGAGGATTCCAGGAAGCTGCCGGCGATGAAGGCCGGCGACAAGCTGGAGAAGCGCACTATTGCCGCCGACCAGCACTTCACCGAGCCGCCGCCGCGCTATTCGGAAGCCAGCCTCGTCAAGCGCATGGAAGAGCTCGGCATCGGCCGGCCCTCGACCTATGCCGCGACGCTCTCGACGCTGCGCGACCGCGAATATGTCCGCATCGAGAAGAAGCGCCTCGTGCCCGAGGACAAGGGCATGCTGGTCACGGCGTTCCTCGAGAGCTTCTTCAAGCGCTATGTCGAGTTCGACTTCACGGCGAACCTCGAAGAGAACCTCGACCGCGTCTCCAATGCGGAGATCGACTGGAAGGCGCTGCTGCGCGACTTCTGGCAGGAGTTCCAGGCTTCGATCGGCGAGACCAAGGATCTGCGCGTCGGCGACGTACTGGAAGCGCTGAACGGCATCCTCGGCGACTACATCTTCCCGAAAAAGGCCGATGGAACCGACCCGCGCATCTGTCCGACCTGCGGCAACGGCCAGCTTTCGCTGAAGCTCGGCAAGTTCGGCGCCTTCGTCGGCTGCTCGAACTATCCGGAATGCCGCTATACGCGCCCCCTCTCCGTCCCCGCCGCCGAAGGCGAGGCCTCGGCCGAGGGCGGCCAGGGCACGCCCGGCGTGCGCATCCTCGGCACCGATCCGGTGACCAGCCTCGAAGTCACGATGCGCGACGGCCGCTTCGGCCCGTATATCCAGCTTGGAGAGGGCGAGAAGCCCAAGCGCTCCAGCCTGCCGAAGGGCATGAGCCCGGGAAGCGTCACGCTCGACAACGCGCTGGCGCTGCTCTCGCTGCCGCGGGAGGTGGCGCGCCACCCGGTGTCGGGCGAGCCGATCCTCGTCGGCATCGGCCGCTTCGGGCCTTATGTCCAGCACGGCAAGGTCTACGCCAATATCGACAAGGATGACGACGTCCTGGAGCTCGGCGCCAACCGCGCCATCGACCTGATCGTCGCCAAGGAGAGCGGTGGAGGCGGCCGGCGCGGCGGCGCGGCAACGCCGGGTCGCGCACTCGGCGACCATCCCACGGGCGGCGGGCTCGAGGTGAAGGCCGGCAAATACGGCCCCTATGTCGCCTGGGGCAAGGTCTTCGCCACCCTGCCGAAGACGATGGCGCCGGAAAGCATCACGCTGGAACAGGCGATAGAGCTGGTGAACGCCAAGGCCGAGCTCAAGGGCGGCGCCAAGGGCGGCAGGACCAGCGCGCGGGCCAGCAGCACGAAGCCGGCAGCCAAGGGCAAAGCTGCCAAGAGCAAAGCCGCCGGAGGCAAGCCGGCCGCAAAGTCACCGGCCCGCAAGAGCAAGACGTCGGAGGGCTGAAGGCGCTGCCTCGTTTCTCACCCCGCATGACGCTTATTTCGCCAGAGGTCACGCCCTTAGGTTAACCAGCCATTCAACGCCCTTTATTACAAGTTGTTTCGCGGCAAAGCCGTGGAGTGGCCGTCGGGGGGTGGGATGAAGTCGATTGGGACCAAGATCCTGGGGCAGATCGCGATCGTCGCGGTCGGCGCCCTGATCGCGCTGGGCTGCGCGCTGCTCGCAATCTCGCGGATGGAGGCCATGTACGGCCGCTCTTCCGAACAGAACAACCTCGCCCTGATCGCCGAGCGCCTCAACGTCGCGGTCAACCAGGTCGTCGCCAACTCGCTGCAGGTCTATACCGCGCGCAATCCGCATGATGCCGGCATCGCCGCGGGCACGGTCGAGACCGGGATCAAGCAGGTCGACGAGCGCATGAAGGGGCTGGTCAGGCTCGCCCCCGAAAGCGAGCGCGAACGCATCGACAAGATCAGCAAACTGATCGGCGAATTCATCACTATCCGCACCGAGACCGCACGTCTCGCCCGCGAGGTCTCCGGCCGCGCCGCCGACGCCTGGGGCAACGGCGAAGCCAGCAAGAAGAACCGCGCCACTCTCCAGGAGGAGCTGACGGCCTTCAGCGGCTTCAACGAGGAGCGCGCCGATGCGGCGGAGGCAGAGACGCTCTCCTTCGCGTCGCAGGTCCGCACCTTCCTGCCGGTGGCCCTGCTCGTGCTGCTCGGCGGCACGATCGCCGGCGCACTGGTATTTTCGCGCCGCTCGATCGTGCGCCCGATGACGGATCTGAGCGCGGTGATGGAGCGCCTGACCGAGGGCGACACCGCCGTCGAAGTGCCCCATACAAAGCGCGCCGACGAGATCGGCGTGATGGCTCGCTCCGTCGCGGTGTTGCGGGAGGCGACCAAGCAGGTCGCCGAGCTGCAGGACGAGGAGCGGGCGGCTGCGGCGGCGCGTCTGGCGCGTGCCCAGTCGATCGAGGCGGTGGTCTCGGATGTCGGCGAGGTCGTGGCTGCCGCCGCTGCCGGCGACTTCAGCGCCCGGCTCGAGATCAAGGATTCCGATGCCCAGATGCAGCGCCTCGTCGAAGGCATCAACGAGATCAACGCGGTGGTCGATTCCGCCACGACCGAGTTCGCCGGGGCGCTCGCGGCGATCGCCGGCGGCGACCTGACCAACCGCGTCGAGACCGCCTATCGCGGCCGCTTTGCCGATCTCAAGCGCGCCATCAACGAGACCGTCGACCGCCTGTCCGAGACGGTGTCGACGATCCAGACCACCTCGGCCGATGTCGGGCTCGCGGCGCGTGAGATCAACATGGGCGCCGACGATCTCTCCAAGCGCACCGAAGAGCAGGCTTCTTCGCTGGAGGAGACTGCCGCCACCACCGAAGAGCTAGCGGCTTCCGTCAAGGCTTCGGCCCAGGCCGCCCGCCAGGCGACCGAGATCGCCGAGGAAGCCATGAGCGCGGCGCAGTCCGGCGGCACCATCGCCGGCCAGGCCGTCGAGGCCATGGCCCGCATCGAAACTGCCTCGCAGAAGATCTCCGACATCATCCGGGTGATCGACGACATCGCCTTCCAGACCAACCTGCTCGCCCTCAACGCGGCGGTGGAAGCGGCGCGCGCCGGCGATGCCGGCAAGGGCTTCGCCGTCGTCGCCTCCGAGGTGCGTACTTTGGCGCAGCGCTCGGGCGAGGCCGCCAAGGACATCTCCGGACTGATCTCGTCCTCGAACGCCGAGGTCACCGAGGGCGTCAAGCTGGTGCGTCAGGCCGGTCAGTCGCTGACCCGCATCCTGGAGGCCTCCCAGAAGGTCTCGGCCACCATCGCAGACATCTCGGCCGCCTCGGGCGAGCAGGCCAACGGTATCGACGAGATGAGCCAGGCCGTCGCCCATCTCGACGAGATGACCCAGCAGAACGCGGCGCTCGCCGAGCAGAGCGCCGCTTCCGCCTCCTCGCTCTCGAGCCGCATCGGCCAGCTCAACGACCTCGTCGCGACATTCCGGACCCGGCGCGAGGCCACCAGCGGACGCATGGCCGCCTGAAGTTCACAGGATGGAACAGGAATGCGGCTGATCAGCCGCGCGTCGCCACGCATTCGATCTCGATGTCGAACGGCAGGGACCAGGGTTTGATCGCGGCGCTGGTACGCGCCGGGAAGCCTTCGCCGAAACGTTCCCTGTAGACGGCGTTGACCGCGCCCATCAGCGCCGGATCGGTCACGAACACAGTCGCCTTCACGACCTTGTCCAGCGACGAGCCGGCGTGGCGCAACGCCATGTCCAGCGCGTCGAGGCAGGCATGCGTCTGCGTCCCGATATCGCCCGCCACGATCTCACCGGTGCGGATGTCGACCGGAGGCATGCCGCAGGTGAAGAGCAGATCGCCGGCCCGGACCAGCGCCGAGGTCGGCGCTCCCAGCTTGCGGATGGCTTCGGAGATAACGGGGACCTCGATCACTTCGCGCTGCATGCTGGCCTCGCTGCCGGAACTGGAACGGCTGTAGCACGCCGTGTCGATGCAGAGTCAGACTGTCATTCCTGGGCTTCGCGCCAGCGACGAGCCCAGCATCCATGGGCAGCGACGGAACGAAAGACGGCGGCGTAGCCGCAGCTTCTGTTTCGAAACCGTGTGTTTCATGGGTTCCGGTGCTCAGGCCTTCGGCGGCCCCCGGAATGACGGGGTGTTTCCGTGAAAATCCCGCGCCGGTTTAAAGGCTGGCCACCACCACGATGCGCTTCACCTCGCCGCGCAGGAAGGCCTGCAGGAAGCGCTCGTAATCCTTGAAGGAAATGCAGCCATTGGAGTCGCCGCGCGGCCCGAGCAGATAGGTGTGGGCAAGCAGGCCGGCGCGGCCATGGATGGCGCCGCTGCCGCCGACCGGGTTCAGCCGGATGGCGCGGACGCCGTGGAACAGGGCCTCGCGCTCGGTCAGCGTATAGGTGTGCGGCGGCGTGACGCCCTTCATCCGGACATGGGCGTAGCGCGCATCGTCCATCATCTCGCCGAGGCCGGAATGGGCCTCGAGCCGCTCGCCATTCGGCATGTAGACCATCCTGGCGCCGATATCGTAGATCGCCGTGCCGGCCTCTGCCGTGCGCGGCGGCGTGCCGGCCGAGGGGCTGAGGCGGGTGATGCGCCCGCGATCGACGACATCGTCCTGCGGCGCGGCATAGGCCAGCGCCGTACCGGCGGGCTCCTGCTTCTGCACGCCGAAGAGCTTGTCGAAGAAGGAGCGATTATCCTCGGGCGTCGGAGCCGCCGCGGCGGTGCGGCTACGGCGAGGCGCGGTCGGCTGCGCGACGCGCGGCTGGACTGGCTGCTGAGGATCAGCCTTCGGCAGCAGGTCCAGGGGCCGCGGCACCGGCATGGGCATCGGCACGGACTTCTCCGCCAAGGTGACGGGCGGCTGCGGCGGCAGGGGCAAAGCGGGCTCGGCAGCAGCGACTGAGGTCGAAGACGGGGCCGGGTTCGCCGGCTGGAACGCGGAGCGCACCGGAGCGCCCGGCACGAAGGAAGCGGCATTGCCGCCGGACAACGCGGGATCGAGCAGGCCGCTATAGGCCGGGGCAGCCTGCGAAGCGGCACGGCCTGGCGGCGTCTTGCGCGCATTGGCGGAGGGGGCGTTCGCGGTGTCGTTTCCCGGAGTGCCCTGCCCGAGCATCCAGAAACCCGACATGGCGCCGCAACTCAGGGCGGCGGCGAGGAAGAACCCTTTCAGCAGAGGCCGGCGACGGCGGCGCGACCGCACATAGGGCACGCCACCTTCCCGCACATAGGTCGCATAGGTCATCCGCCGCACTCTCGATACGCTTACGCTACGCCCGACGGCTGCGGACACGGCTTCGCCGCTCGCACTCCAGCCGAGGGAGCGCGACGCACGTCGCGATGTGTCCGAGCATGCCGGGAGAACCAAACTTCGTTCTGTTCCGATAAGGCGCTTTGTTGGTTAATCGCCGGTGAACCGCATCGATAATTTTTGCGGATGTCGCGGCGTTCGCCTGCCGCCGCGGCGCTCCCAAGGCCACGGAAAGACGGCGCCATGATGGCGGACCGCTTCTCGTGGCGGAGGCGAAAATTTCTCGACCCTTCGCCCCGATTGGCCCATCATTCTGCGCCAGGCTGGATTTCCGCCCGTTTTTCCCACCTCAACGCTCGAATCGGTTATGTCACAGGGATCGCAGCCCCAGGGACAACAATCCCAAGGACAGCAAGCCTTCGCCATGGCTGCGCAGGAGGCCGGAAGCGCCGTGACCAAACCAGCCGAGCCGAGGACCAGCTCCGTCGCGGCGCTGGGCGCCATCGTCAGCGGCGCGCTCATCCTGCAGGTCGCCGCGACCATCGTGAACACGGTGGTGCCGCTGAAGATGGCGGTGGAGCAGAAGGCGCCGCTGCTGATCGGCCTCGTGGGCTCGGCCTATTCGGTCGGGTTCCTGGCCGGCTGCTTCGTGATCCCCGCCTTCATCCGCCGCGTCGGGCATATCCGCGCCTTCGCCGTGTTCGCGGCGCTGCAGGCCGTGCTGACCTTGAGCTTCGCGATGACGCCGCTGGATATCTGGGGCGCCTCGCGGCTGGGGATGGGCTTCGCCGGCGCGGGCCACGCCATCTGCATCGAAAGCTGGATCAGCGGACAGGCCAAGGCCGGCCAGCGCGGGCGCGTCTTCGGCTTCTACCAGATCCTCAACCGCCTCGCCCTGATCGGCTCGCAGATCGGCGTCGGCTATGTCTCGCTACAGTCGGGCGACATCTTCCTGTTCGCCAGCGCCGCCTTCTCGATCGCGTTGATCCCCGTCGCCATGACCAAGGCCAAGGGGCCGGAATCAGGCGAGGTCGTCTCGGTCAGGCTCAACACGATCTGGCAATATGCGCCGGCCTCGGTCATCGGCTGCCTCTATGTCGGGCTGATGGGCGGGGCGCTCACCAATGTCGCGCCGGCCTACGGCATCCTGATCGGGCTCGACCAGGCCTGGGCGATCCTGCTGACGGCCGGCATCCAGATCGGCGCGCTCATGCTGCAATGGCCGCTCGGACTGCTGGCCGACCGCGTCGAGAGCCGGATCATCATGCTGAGCGCCACGCTCTCTGTGGTGCTCTGCTCGCTGGCGCTGGGCGCCGTGCTCTGGCTCGCCGTGCCACATACCCGGTTCTGGCTGTTCGGGCTGTTCGCGCTGATCGGTGCGGGCAGCATGCCGATCTATACGGTCGCTGTCGCCCATGCCTATTTCCGGCTCGGCCGCGAGCGGGCGCTGGGCTTGTCGGCGCAGCTGCTGTTCCTCTGGGCGACAGGCTCGGCCATCGGCCCGCTGGTCTCGACCGCCTTCATGCAGGCCGTCGGCCCCAACGGGCTGCTGGCTTATCTAGGGCTGCTCTCGGCTGCGGCCAGCGCCTATCTCACCTTCCGGCTGAGGCGCAACCCGCCCTCGGCCAGCCCCTTCGGCGAGCGCCCGACGACGGCGCCGACCATCCCCGACGTCTCGCCGTCCGGCCGCTCGCAGGGCGGCAAATAATCCGGGCCTACGCCGCCGGCGCGTGGCGGCTCGGCTTGGCCTTGAGTTTCAGCTCTTCCAGATCCTCGCGCTCGCGCGGCGTGTTGCGCATGAGTTGGTCCTTGCCCGGCTGGTACTGCACCGGCTGGGCCGTATCCACCCCATACCAGGCCGCAGCGCGCAGCACGAAGGACGGATCGGCCAGATGCGGCCGGCCGAGCGCGACGAGATCGGCTCGTCCGGCGGCGACGATGGTGTTGACCTGATCGGCCGTGGTGATGTTGCCTACGCACATGGTCGCGACCTCCGCTTCGTTGCGGATGCGATCGGAGAACGGCGTCTGGAACATGCGGCCATAGATGGGCCGCGACTCCTTCACCGTCTGGCCGGTCGAGACATCGACGAGATCGCAGCCCTCCGCAGCGAAGGCCTCGGCGATCGCGACGGAATCCTCCGGCGAGAGCCCGCCATCAGCCCAGTCCGTCGCCGAGACGCGGACCGACATCGGCTTCTCGCGCGGCCAGCTCTCGCGCAGCGCACGGAAGACCTCGAGCGGGAAGCGCAGCCGGTTCTCGACCGAGCCACCATAGTCGTCCGTGCGCTTGTTGGTCAGCGGCGAGAGGAAGCTCGCGAGCAGATAGCCGTGGGCGCAGTGCAGCTCCAGCATATCGAAGCCGGCGCGTTCGCCGCGCTCGGCCGCCGCGATGAACTCGGCCTTCACCTTGTCCATATCCGCCCGCGTCATTTCGCGCGGCACCTGGCTGTCCGGGTAGTAGGGCAGCGGCGATGCCGAGACGATGGGCCAAGCGCCATCGGCGAGCGGCCGGTCCATGCCCTCCCACATCAGCTTCGTCGCGCCCTTGCGCCCGGCATGGCCGAGCTGGAGGCAGATCTTCGCGGCCGAATGAGCGTGGACGAAAGCGACGATGCGCGTCCAGGCCGCTTCCTGCTCGTCGTTCCAGAGGCCCGTGCAGCCGGGGGTGATGCGGGCGTCCGGCGCGACGCAGGTCATCTCGGTGAAGATCAATCCGGGGCCGCCGATGGCGCGCGAACCGTAATGCATCAGGTGCCAGTCATCAGGCAGGCCATCCTGTGCCGAATATTGACACATCGGCGAGAGGGTCATGCGGTTCTCGACCTGCATGTCCCGGAGCCTGAAGGGCTGGAAGGCCGGTGGGACCGGCGAGCCGTCCTTGCGCCGTCTCGCCAGCGGGCCGAGCCCCTGGGCGACCAGCTCGTCCACGGCCGACACCATCGCCGGCGCACGCAGCGCCAGATTGTCGTAGGTGATCGCCTTCGAGCGCGTCATCAGGCCGAAGGCGAAGCGCAGCGGCTCGAAATCCCAGAAGCGCCTGAGCTCCTCGAACCAGACAAGCGAGACATCGGCCGCGTGCTGCGTCTTCTCGACCTCCTCGCGGCGCTGCTTCTCGTACAAGGCGAGGCCCGCGGCGACATCGAGCTTGGCCTGCCCCATCGCCTTGTGCAGCGCGATGGCATCCTCCATCGCAAGCTTGGTGCCGGAGCCGATCGAGAAATGCGCGGTCGCCTTGGCGTCGCCGATCAGCACGACGTTCTCGCTCACCCAATTGCGGCAGCGGATCATCGGGAAATTGCGCCAGAGCGAGCGGTTGGTGATGAGGCTGTGGCCCTGCAGTTCCTCGGCGAAGACGCCTTCGAGGAAGGCGGCCGACTGCGCCTCGTCCATGGCGCCGAGCCCCGCCTTCTCGAAGGACTCGGGGTCGGTCTCGAGAACCCAGGTCGAGCGGCCCGCCTCGTACTGGTAGCAATGAGCGATGAAGACGCCGTGCTCGGTCTGCTTGAAGAAGAAGGTGAAGGCGTCGAAGGGCCGGGTCGAGCCCATCCAGGTGAAGTGGTTGGGCCTGAGATCGACCTGCGGCTGGAAGCGCTCGCGCCAGTTCTCGCGGATGCGGCTGTTGATGCCGTCGGCAGCGACGACCAGGTCGTAATCGCGTTTCAGCGTATCGATATCGGCTATATCGGTTCCGAAATGCAGGTTGACGCCGAGTTCGCGCGCCCTCGCCTGCACCAGCATCAGCAGCGAACGGCGCGAGCAGCCGCAAAAGCCGTTGCCGGGCACGCGATAGGTGTCACCCTTGAAGCGGATCTCGATATCGTCCCAATAGGCGAAGTTGTCGCGGATGGCGGCATAGCTCTCCGCATCCGCCGCCTTGAAGGTGTCGAGCGTCTGGTCGGAGAAGACGACGCCGAAACCGAAAGTGTCGTCGGCCTGGTTGCGCTCGAACACGTCGACGGTGAGCTGGGGCCAGTCCCGCTTCATCAGCAGTGCGAAATAGAGGCCCGCCGGCCCGCCGCCCACAACCGCGATACGCATCGACGCCTCCATCAGGGAACCGGCCGATCCCGGTCTAGAAATTATTTTAAGCCTAAAATGATTTTGAACTCAAGGGACTTTCGCCCTTTCCGGCCCGCACATCGCAACTGAGCCAAGCATGCCCGGAAACGCCATCGAATACCGCAAAACCATCGCTGCATCGCATGCCCGCAGACAAGCCGCTTGCAAATTGATTGAGACTTAAAATATATTCGACGACGGAGGTCGAACGGTCATGACTCTGCAGGGACAGCGCGCGCTGGTGACGGGAGGCGGACGTGGCATCGGCCGCGCCATCGCCGCCATGCTGACACAGGCAGGGGCGCAGGTCAGCATTCTCGGCCGCGACGAGGCTGCCTTGCGGGATGCCGTTGCAGCCGACGCGGCAGCCGATTTCGCGACCTGCGATGTGCGCGACGCGAGTTCGGTTTTCGCTACCCTGGATCAGCTCCCCGGCGGACGCGCTTTCGACATCGCGATCGCCAATGCCGGCGCGGTCGAGACCGGCCCGTTCATGCGCAGCGACAGCGAGCGCTTCCGCCGCATGGTCGAGATCAACCTGATCGGCACCGTCAACCTGTTCCATGCCGTGCTGCCCGGCATGCTGGAACGCCAGCGCGGCCGACTGATCGCCATCGCCTCGACGGCCGGACATCGCGGCTACGCCTATGTGAGTGCCTATGCGGCGGCGAAGCATGCCGTGATCGGGCTCGTGAAATCGCTGGCGCTGGAGACGGCGCGCTCGGGCGTCACCGTCAACGCCGTCTGCCCGGGCTATGCCGACACCGACATGGTCGCGAGCGGGCTCGACGCCATCGCGGCGAAGACCGGCAAGAGCCGCGAGCAGGCGCTGGCCGAGATGGTCAAGGACAATCCGCAGGGACGGCTGATCGCGCCGGAAGAGGTCGCCGCCGCGGTGCTCTATCTCTGCGGACCGGGCAGCGATGCGGTCACCGGCCAATCGCTCCTCATCAATGGCGGGGAGTTCTGAGATGGACACGCCCTCTTCCGCCCTGATGCTCGATCGCGAGACCAAGGCGAGCGAACGCCCCGGCGACCACAAGGACGAGCTCAGGCTCTGGCTGCGCCTGCTCACCTGCTCGACCCTGATCGAGACCGAGATCCGCAACCGGCTGCGCGAAGAATTCAAGACCACGCTGCCGCGCTTCGACCTGATGGCGCAGCTCGACAAGAGCGTGGTCGGCATGACCGTCGGCGAAGTCTCGCAGCGGCTGATGGTCTCGAACGGCAATGTCACCGCCGTCGTGGCCGGCCTCGTCACGGACGGGCTGGTCGACAAGCGCTCTGCGCCGCAGGACCGGCGCGTGCAGATCCTCACGCTGACGGCGCAGGGTCGCAAGGCCTTCAGGGCCATGGCCGAGCGCCACGAAAGCTGGATCGCCGAACTCTTCGCCGGGCTCGACCAGCCCGAGATCGGGCAGCTCTTCCGCTTGCTCGGCGAGACCAAGACCTCGCTTCATCGCGCCATTGCCGGCCGGGCGAAGGACGCAGCCGACGCGGCCGCGAAGGGAGACGCCTGATGACGATCGCCAACGCCACCACCCTGCCGCTGGCCGGCTTCACGCCGCAGCATTTCGCCCTTTCGGTCGCCGGCAAGGTCGCGACGGTGACGCTCAACCGGCCTGAGAAAAAGAATCCGCTGACCTTCGCAAGCTACCGCGAACTCACGGATTTCTTCCTCGCCGCGCAGAAGGAGGAAGACGTCAAGGCGATCGTGGTGACGGGCGCCGGTGGCAATTTCTCCTCGGGCGGCGACGTCTTCGAGATCATCGGCCCGCTGGTTGCAATGGAGACCAAGGACCTGCTCAAATTCACCCGGATGACGGGCGAGCTGGTCAAGGCGATGCGCGCCTGCCCGCAGCCGATCATCGCCGCCATCGACGGCATCTGCGCAGGGGCCGGCGCCATCGTCGCGATGGCATCCGATCTCAGGTTCGGCACGGCCGGCAGCAAGATCGCCTTCCTGTTCAACCGGGTCGGCCTGGCCGGCTGCGACATGGGCGCCTGCGCGATGCTGCCGCGCATCATCGGCCAGGGCCGCGCCGCCGAGCTGCTCTACACCGGCCGCGTGCTCAAGGGCGAGGAAGCGGAGCGCTGGGGCTTCCTCAACCGGCTCTGTGCGTCCGAGGCCGTGCTTTCCGAGGCGCAGACGCTCGCGGCAGAGTTGGCTGATGGCCCGACCTTCGCCAATGCCATGACCAAGCGCATGCTCGAGATGGAATGGGCGATGTCGGTCGAGAGCGCGATCGAAGCCGAGGCTGTGGCGCAGGCCCTGTGCATGCAGACCGAGGATTTCGCCCGCGCCTACCATGCCTTCGCCGAAAAGCGGAAACCGGTCTTCGAGGGTAACTGAGATGGATCGCGCCCCTCGCCTCGGCCTCGACATCCTCGGCGATACGCTGGACTGGCCGTTCTTCGAGGAGCGCCATCGTGCTTTCGCTGCGGAACTCTCCGGCTGGGCCGATTCCTATCTTGCCGACCTGCCACATGACGATGTCGACGAGGCCTGCCGGGCGCGGGTGGCGGCTCTGGGCGCAGTCGGCTTCCTGAAAGCCGTGGTGCCGGCTGCCTATGGCGGGCTTTCCGACAAGCTCGACGTGCGCACGCTTTGCCTCGCCCGCGAGATCCTGGCTGCTCATGACGGCCTCGCCGATTTCTCCTTCGCCATGCAGGGGCTCGGCACGGGCTCGATCAGCATCGCTGGTTCTGAGGACATGAAACGGCGCATCCTGCCGGATGTCGCGGCCGGCAAGCGCATCGCCGCCTTCGCCCTCTCGGAGAAGGAAGCCGGTTCGGACGTTGCCGCCATGGCGACGACCGCGACGCCGGATGGTGGCAGCCATGTCCGCATCGACGGCGAGAAGAGCTGGATCTCGAATGGCGGCATCGCCGACCATTACGTCGTCTTCGCCCGCACGGGCGAGGCACCGGGCGCGCGCGGGCTCTCCGCATTCCTGGTCGAGGCCGATACGCCCGGCCTGACCATTGCCGAACGCATCGAGGTGATCGCGCCGCATCCGCTCGCGACGCTGCGCTTCGAGAGCTGCCGCGTGCCGCTCGATAACCGCATCGGCGGGCCCGGCGATGGTTTCAAGGTCGCGATGGCGACGCTCGACATCTTCCGCTCGACGGTCGGCGCCGCCGCGCTCGGCTTCGCCAGGCGGGCGCTGCACGAGACCCTCGCCCATGCCAATGGCCGCAAGCTCTTCGGCGGTACGCTCGGCGACCTCCAGCTCTCGCAGGCGGCCATCGCCGACAGCGCGGCGGAGGTCGATGCCGCCGCCCTCCTCGTCTACCGCGCCGCCTGGACCAAGGACCGCGGCGCGGCGCGCGTCACCCGCGAGGCCGCGCTCGCCAAGCTCATCGCGACGGAGAACGCCCAGCGCGTGATCGACCGGGCCGTCCAGATCCATGGCGGCCTCGGCGTCACCAAGGGCGTCAAGGTGGAGGAACTCTACAGGGAGATCAGGGCGCTGCGCATCTACGAGGGTGCCAGCGAAGTCCAGAAGGTCGTGATCGCGCGCGACCTGCTCAAAGCACATGCCGCTGGAGCACGCGCCGATCAGGTTGCACCGCAACCTGATCGGATAACGCGTTCTCCATTCAATAATTAGAGGCGGATTCACTGATCAGGTCTCTCGACCTGATCAGATCCGGCTCTAGGCAGGGGAACGAGATGACAGCAACCGCATTCGCGAGATCGGGGCATAAGGACAGCTTCGCGCGGGACAACCTGCCCCCGCGCGAAAGCTGGCCCGATCTGAGAGTGGAAGAGGCAGGGCTCGCCTATCCCGAGCGGCTGAACTGCGTCGCAGAGCTGCTCGACAGGCACATCACCGAGGGGCGCGGCGGCCGGACCGCAGTGCTCGCGGCCGACCTGAACTGGAGCTACGCGGACCTCGCGGAGCGGGTGAACCGCATCGCCAATGTGCTGACCCGCGATCTCGGTATGGTCAGCGGCAATCGCGTGCTGCTGCGCGCCGGCAACACGCCGATGATGGTCGCCGCCTATCTCGCCGTCATCAAGGCCGGCGGCATCGCGGTCGCGACCATGCCGATGTTGCGGGCTGGCGAGCTCGCCTATCCGCTGCGCAAGGCGAAGATCGCGCTCGCGCTTTGCGACCACCGCCTCACCGCCGAACTCGAAACCGCGAAAGCGCAGGCGCCGGAGCTCTCCCGCATCGTCGCTTTCGGTTCAGCCGGGAGCGAGCTGGAAGTGCTGATGGCGCAGCCGGGCTACGAGCATTTCGAGGCCGCCGACACCGCCCGCGACGACGTCTGCCTGATCGCCTTCACCTCCGGCACCACCGGCGAGCCGAAGGGCACCATGCATTTCCACCAGGACATGCTGGCGATTTGCGACTGTTACGGCGCGCGCGTCCTCAAGGCCTCGCCCGACGACCGCTTCACAGGCTCGCCGCCGCTCGCCTTCACCTTCGGCCTTGGCGGGCTCGTGCTCTTCCCGATGCGGACCGGCGCAGCGATGGTGCTGCCGGAGAAGGCGGGTCCGGCCGACCTGATCGACGCGATCGAGCGTCACAAGGTCAGTGTGGTCTTCACCGCGCCGACCGCCTATCGCGCCATCCTCGACAAGCTGGAGGGGCGCGACATCTCCTCACTCAACATCTGCGTCTCCGCCGGCGAGGCCTTGCCGAAGGCGACATTCGACGCTTGGCAGGCGCGGACCGGTCTGCCGCTGATGGACGGCATCGGCGCGACCGAGATGCTGCATATCTTCATCGGCGCGCCACGCGAGGCGATCCGGCCGGGCGCGACCGGGCTTCCGGTGCCGGGCTACGAAGCGAAGATCGTCGACGACGACGGCAAGGACGTGCCGGATGGCACGCCGGGGCGGCTCGCCGTGCGCGGGCCGACCGGCTGCCGCTACCTCGCCGATCCCCGACAGGCGAAATACGTCCTCGACGGCTGGAACATCACCGGCGACACCTATCTGCGCGATGCCGATGGCTATTTCTGGTATCAGGCCCGCTCCGACGACATGATCATCTCGGCCGGCTACAACATCGCCGGGCCGGAGGTGGAAGCCTGCCTGCTGACGCATGAGGCGGTGGCCGAGTGCGGCGTGGTCGGCGCCCCCTGCCCCGATCGCGGGCAGATCGTGAAGGCCTATATCGTGCTGCGCGAGGGCGTCACCGGCGATGCGGCGCTGGCCAAGGCGTTGCAGGAGCATGTGAAGGCCGGTATCGCCCCTTACAAATATCCGCGAGCCATCGAATTCGTCGCCGCCTTGCCGAAGACGGCGACCGGCAAATTGCAACGCTTCGCCTTGCGCCGGATGGCGCGCGACGAGGCCTGATCCTCCGACCAACCAGAGCCGAACGGCCGAAACCGAGGCGATACCATGTCCAACGCTTCCTCTTCCCGCGCCATCCTGCCGGAAGGCTGGCCGCAGCCGCGCGGCTATGCCAACGGCATGTTGGCCGAAGGCCGCGTGCTGGTGACCGGCGGGCTCGTCGGCTGGAATGCCGAAGGCGTCTTCGCGCAAGGCTTCATCGGGCAGCTGCGCCAGACCTTCCTCAACATCAAGGCGGTGGTCGAGGCCGGCGGCGGTTGCGTCGAGGATATCGTGCGCCTGACCTGGTACGTCACCGACATCGCGACCTATCGCGCCAGCCTGAAGGAGATGGGGCCGATCTATCGCGAGGCCTTCGGCCGGCATTTCCCGGCGATGGCGGTCGTGGCCGTGAGTGCGCTGGTCGAGCCGGAGGCGCTGCTGGAGATCGAGGCGACGGCGGTGGTGGCGCAATAGACCCGTCATGCCCGCCGTCATCCCGGACAAGCCGCGCTAGCGGCGCCGATCCGGGATCCATTCCGGAGCGCTTCCGGTGGAGGTTCAGGCATGGATCCCGGGTCGTCGCTTCGCTGCGCCCGGGATGACCGGTGTCTCAATCGCAAAGCGAACCGCGCCTAAATCCCAGCGCCGTCCTGCAGCGCCCCGATCGGCGCCTTGCTCCAGAGCCGCATGTGCAGCGCGCGCAAGCTCGGCCGCAGCAGGATGTCGCCAAGGGCGAGCGCCAGCGAGACCGTGGCATTGGCGGTGAGCAGGAAGGCCGCGGCGAACAACCCCGCCGTGCTCAGCACGCGCCAGCTCACGGCAGCGAGCCAGGCGCGACGGTCCGGCGTGCCGCGTCGACCGACGATGCGGATGAGGGCGCGCTTGGCCTTCGCCATCGCCCCGCCCTCGCCCACCGCCTGCTGCGCATCGCCCTCTCCAGGCTCGATGAAGCCGAAAGCGACCGTCTCGTTGCTGATGCGGTCGATCAGGATGAAGCCGCCGAGCTCGTGGCTTTCGGCATAAGGCAGCGAGACCAGCGGCCGGTCGAGCCGAAGCGTCACGAGGCCGATGCCGTTCATGCGCAGGCTCTGCGCCGGCTGGGGCCGGAAGCCCTCGATGTCGACGCTGTGATGCAGCGCCTCGATCGTGGCCGTCGCGCTCTGCGTCGCGAGCTTCACGAGGAACTGCGAGCCTTCCAGCATGGCGCGCTCGCCGGTCCAGAGCAGCCGCGCCTTCACGCCCCGGCTGATGCGCAAGGCCGAGCCGGCGGCAGCGATCACATCGCCGCGCGAGATGTCGATGTCGTCCTCGAGCGTCACCGTCGCCGCCTGGCCGGCGCCGATCTGGCTGGCCTCGCCGGCCGCGCCGATCAGGCGGGCGATGCGGCTGGTACGGCCGGAGGGCAGCGCCACGACGGGATCGCCGACGCGGGCGCGGCCTGCGACGGGCGCGCCTGCATAGCCACGAAAGTCCAGATCCGGACGATTGACCCATTGCACCGGCAGGATGAAGCTTTCGTCGCGCGGCCCGGCTGCGTGATCGCGACGCTCTCCAGATAGGGCAGCAGCGCCGGCCCGTTATACCAGGGCATGGCCGCCGACGGCCGCATGACGTTCTCGCCGTCCCGCGCCGAGACCGGGATGAAGCGGATCGAGGCGAAGCCCAGCGAGGCGACCGTTGCGCGGTAATCGGCCGCGATCTGCTCGAACACCGCCTCGTCATAGCCGACGAGGTCCATCTTGTTGATCGCCACGACGATATGGCGGACGCCGACCAGCGAGACGATGAAGGAATGGCGGCGCGTCTGCGGCAGCAGGCCCTTGCGGGCGTCGATCAGGATGATGGCAAGGTCGGCGGTGGAGGCGCCGGTCGCCATGTTGCGGGTGTATTGTTCGTGGCCGGGCGTGTCGGCGACGATGAAGCTGCGATTGTCGGTGGCGAAATAGCGATAGGCGACATCGATGGTGATGCCCTGTTCGCGCTCGGCCGAGAGCCCATCGACGAGAAGGGCGAAATCAGGGGCGGCGCCTTGCGTTCCGAACTTGCGGGAATCGCTGTCGAGCGCGCTGAGCTGGTCGTCGAAAACCGCGCCGGCCTCGTAGAGCATGCGGCCGATCAAGGTCGACTTGCCGTCGTCGACCGAGCCGCAGGTAATGAAGCGCAGCAGGGAGTGCTGGCCGGTTTCGCTGGCGCTGGGCGTGTCGTTGGCGGGGAGAAGGCTCTGCGCCGGCCTCAGTGCCTTCAGGTTCTTTTTGGCCAGGTTCCTGGCGATGGCGAGGCCCATCAGAAATAGCCTTCCTGCTTCTTCTGCTCCATCGAGCCCGAGCCGTCATGGTCGATGACGCGGCCCTGCCGCTCCGAGGACCGGGAGGAGCGCATCTCGGCGATGATGTCGGTGAGATTGGCCGCCGCGCTTTCGACGGCGCCGGTCAGCGGGTAACAGCCCAGCGTGCGGAAGCGGACCATGCGGGTCTCGACGACCTCGCCGGGGAGAAGCTCCATGCGCTCGTCGTCGCGCATGATCCAGGCGCCGTCGCGCTGAACGACCGGGCGCGGCGCCGCAAAATAGAGCGGCACGACGGGGATGTTCTCGAGCGCGATGTAGTCCCAGATGTCACGCTCGGTCCAGTTCGAGAGCGGGAAGACACGAAAGCTTTCGCCGCGATGCTTGCGGGTGTTGAAGAGCTGCCAGGGTTCCGGGCGCTGGTTCTTGGGGTCCCAGCCATGCTCGGGCGAGCGCAAGGAGAAAACGCGTTCCTTGGCGCGACTCTTCTCCTCGTCGCGGCGCGCGCCGCCGAAGGCCGCATCGAACTTGTGGAAGTCGAGCGCCTGCTTCAGCCCCTGCGTCTTCATGACGTCGGTGTGGATGCGGGAGCCCGAGGTGAAGGGGTTGATGCCGGCGGCGACACCGTCCTGATTGATGTGGACGATGAGATCCAGCCCCAGGCGCTTCGCCGTCTCGTCGCGGAAGGCGATCATGTCGCGGAACTTCCAGGTCGTATCGACATGGAGCAGCGGGAAAGGCGGCTTGGCCGGATAGAACGCCTTCATGGCGAGATGCAGCAGGACGGCGGAGTCCTTGCCGATCGAATAGAGCAACACCGGCTTGTCGGAGGTCGCCACCACCTCGCGGATGATGAAGATGGCTTCCGCCTCTAGCTTCTGGAGATGGCTGAGCTGGATCATGCGTGCACCTGTGCCGGAGCGCCCTGGGCCCGCGCCAGCTTTCCGTCCGGCCCGACATGCAGGCCGCATTCCTTGGCGGCGTCGTCCTCCCACCACCAGCGCCCCGCCCGCTCCGGCTCACCGGGGCGGATGGCGCGGGTGCAGGGCTGGCAGCCGATCGAGACGAAGCCCCGCGCATGGAGCGGATTGATCGGCACGCCATTCGCCTCGGCGAAGGCGAGCGCGCGCTCACGCGTCCAGTCGATGAGCGGGCTCGCCTTGACGAGGCCACGCGCCGCATCGGCTTCCGCAAGCTGGACATCGCCGCGCGCGGCCGACTGGTCGGCGCGCAGGCCGGTCAGCCAGACATCGGCGCCGGCGAGCGCGCGGCCGAGCGGCTCGACCTTGCGGATGTCGCAGCAGGATTTACGAGCCTCGCGAGAGCCGTAGAAGCCGTTGATGCCGTTCTGGCGGACGAGGAGCTCGACTGCGTCATGCCGGGGATAGAAGGGGCGGATCAGGATGCCGTAGCGCTCCTCCGTCTCCTGCCAGAGCTCATAGACCTCGGGGAAAAGCCGGCCGGTATCGAGCGTGGCGACGGTGACCGGCAGCTTCGCAGCCGCGATGAAATGGGTCAGGACCTGATCTTCGAGGCCAAAGGAGGTGGTGAAGACCACGGGCCCGGTCGCGCCTGCAACGATGCCGGCAAGGCGCTGGGAGACATCGGCCGCACCGAAGGCTGCATTGAGCGCGGCCGAACGGTGCGCCAGCGTGTCGATGGACTGCGCATCCGTCGTCGTTTCATCCGGGCCGGGGCTTGTCGCCATCGTTCTGGCCGTTCGTTCGGTAAATCGAACGACCCACTTATACCCATAGCGTCGAAGCTTCAATTCACAGTGGATAGCGTGTTTTTTCTTATTTCACTTCCATGGGAGAAGATTGTTTCGACCGCTGGTTGGAGGAGTTGGCGACCACCATGGATTTCAATGGAAATCCCGCGATTTCGGCAGGATGCGCACGTTGCGCGGGTGGCGGTGGCGCGGCAGTGGCGGGTTCTTCAGCTCATCGACGCAGGGCGGCGGCATCTCGGCGCGGTGCGTATCGGAAAGCGAGAGCAGATCGGCGGAACGATCGAAGATGCGCTGGGCCATCAGGTGTGTGACGCCCTCGACGCTCTTCTGCACCCTGCCCTCGACCAGCATCAAACGAGCGCCCATGACATCGCGGCGGAAACGCTCGAACAGCCGTGCCCAGATCACGACATTGGTTATGCCGGTCTCGTCCTCCAGCGTGACGAAGATCGCCTTGCCGTTGCCCGGCCGCTGGCGCACCAGCACGACACCCGCTGTACGGACGAAAGCGGCGTCCGGCTTCGCCTCGGTTTCGGCGCAGCTCAGGATGCCCTCGCGCCGGAAGCGCGGACGCAACAGCTGCATCGGATGGCCCTTCAGCGAAAGCCTGACCGTCTGGTAGTCGGTGACGATATGCTCCGCCAGCGGCATGGCAGGCAGCGCCATCGCCGGCTCGCGCCCCAGCTCGCGGGCCTGCGCGGCCGCGAAAAGCGGCAGTGCCGGATCGTCCGGCAGGCGGCGCACGGCCCAGAGCGCCTCGCGGCGATCCAGGCCGAGGGAACGAAAGGCATCGGCATCGGCGAGCAGGCGCATGGCGCGGGCCGGCAGCGCGGCCCGGCGCATCAGCTCCTCGACGTCGCGGTAAATGCCTCCCGCTTCCCGCGCCTGCACGATGGCGAGGCCCCATTCCTCCTTGAATCCGTCGATCTGGCGGAAGCCGAGGCGGAGCGCGAAGGGGTGTTTCTTCGTCTCCTCCTTCTCAGCCCTCAGATGAGGGCTGCGAAAGTTGGAAGAATGCTGGACGTCATCCCGGGCGAAGCGAAGCGAAGACCCGGAATCCATGCCTGAGCCTTCATCGGAAACGCTCAGGCATGGATCCCGGGTCTCCCTACGGTCGCCCGGGATGACGACGTTCAGTTCCTCCAAAGGCTCCAACCCGTTGTCCCAACCGCTCGCATTCACATCGACGGGGCGTGGCTCGACGCCGCCGTTCTCCTGCGCCTCCCGCACGATCTGGGCCGGGGCGTAGAAGCCCATCGGCTGGGAGTTCAGCAGCGCGCAGGCGAATGCCGCCGGGCGCCATCGCTTCAGATAGGAGGAGATGTAGACCAGCTTGGCGAAGGAGGCGGCGTGGCTTTCCGGGAAGCCGTAGCTGCCGAAACCCTTGATCTGGTCGAAGCAGCGCTGGGCGAAATCGCGCTCATAGCCGCGCGCGACCATGCGCTCGACCATCATGTCCTGAAAATCATGGATGGTGCCGTCGTTGCGAAATGTCGCCATGGCCTTGCGTAGGCCATTCGCCTCAATGTCTGAAAATTCGGCAGCCACCATGGCGAGCTTCATCGCCTGCTCCTGAAAAAGGGGAACACCAAGGGTCTTGTTCAGGACGGATTCGAGTTCGTTCTCGGGGTGAGGAGGGGCAGGCTTCGGGTATTCAGGTTTTTCAATCCCTGCCCGCCGCTTCAGATAGGGATGGACCATGTTGCCCTGGATCGGGCCGGGTCGCACGATCGCCACCTGAATGACGAGATCGTAGAATTTCCTCGGCCTGAGACGCGGCAACATGTTCATCTGGGCGCGGCTCTCGACTTGGAACACGCCTAGCGATTTGCCTTCGCAAAGCATGTCATAGGTCGCGAGATCTCTACTCGGCACATCGGCAAGACCCCAGTCGATGCCCTCGTGCTCGCGCAGCAGATCGAACGCCTTGCGGATGCAGGTGAGCATGCCCAGCGCCAGTACATCGACCTTCATCAGCTTGAGTTCGTCGATGTCGTCGCGGTCCCATTCGATGAAGGTACGCTTGTCCATCGCGGCATTGCCGATGGGCACGGTCTCGTCCAGGCGCCCGCGCGACAGCACGAAGCCGCCGACATGCTGCGAGAGATGGCGCGGATAGCCCAGCAAGCGAATTGCGAAGTCGACGGCTCGGCGGACCGTCGGGTTCTTCGGATCGAGCCCGGCCTGGCGGACACGGRCATCGCCGATCTCGGTGCCCCAGCTGCCCCATTGCGTGTCGGCGATGCGGGCGGTGACGTCTTCAGTCAGGCCCAGCACCTTGCCGACTTCGCGGATGGCGCTGCGCGGTCGGTAACGGATCACGGTCGCGGCGATGCCGGCACGCTCGCGCCCATAGAATTTGTAGATCCACTGGATCACCTCCTCCCGCCGCTCATGTTCGAAATCGACGTCGATGTCGGGAGGCTCGCGGCGCTCGGTCGAGATGAAGCGCTCGAACAGGACGTCATTGTCAGCCGGATCGACGGCGGTGATGCCGAGCACGTAGCAGACGGCGGAATTGGCGGCCGAGCCGCGGCCCTGGCAGAGGATACCTTCGCTCTCGGCGAATTCGACGATCTGGCGAATGGTCAGGAAGTAGCGGGCGTATTCCAGCTTCTCGATGAGAGCGAGTTCCTTCGCCAGCAATCCCTGCACCTTCTCCGGCACGCCTTCCGGGTAACGGATCAGGCTGCGGCGGCGAACCAGCTCCGCGAGCCAGTCCTGATCCTTCCAGCCGGGTGGGACCGGCTCGTCGGGATATTCGTACCGGAGTTGGCCGAGATCGAACTCGACGCGGGAGAAGAGATGCTGCGTCTCGGCAATGGCCTCGGGCGCGTCGCGGAAGAGGCGGGCCATCTCCTGCGGCAGCTTGAGGTGGCGCTCGGCATTGGCCTCGAGCGACCGCCCGGCACGCTCGATGGTGACGCCCTCACGGATGCAGGTGAGCACATCCTGCAAGTCGCGTTGCTCAATGGAATCGTAGAGCGCGTCATTGGTCGCGATCAGCGGCGTGCGGGTCGCGGCGGCGATGACCTTGAGCCGCACCAGACGACGACGGTCGTCGCCGCGCCGGTGCATGGTGGCGCCGAGCCAGATCGCGCCGGGCGCGGCCTCGTCGAGCCGGGCAAG
Source organism: Allobosea sp. P4_C6 (assembly GCF_056402015.1). Lineage (NCBI taxonomy): Bacteria > Pseudomonadati > Pseudomonadota > Alphaproteobacteria > Hyphomicrobiales > Alloboseaceae > Allobosea > Allobosea sp. P4_C6. The sequence goes on along the minus strand of NZ_JBFUIF010000011.1, from coordinate 6,343 downwards.
CAGCGCCGGCAGGCCATCGAGATTGCGGCTGGGCATCAGGATGAGCAGGAGGTCGCGCGCATCGTTCAGCAGATCGTCGAGGTGGAGGATGCACTCGCCCTTTTCCGCCCTGAGATTGCCTTGGCTGAGCAGCCGGCAGAGCCTCCCCCAGCCCTCGCGATTGGCGGGATAGACGATGATGTCCGGTGTGCCGTCGGCGAAGACGAGGCGGGTGCCGGTCGCGAGCTTGAAACTCTGCGCCATGGCCTGCATGTGCTCACGGGTGAAGGGCAGGTCGGCGAAATCCGGGTTCTCGATCCAGACATATTCGCCGGGGCTGCCACCCTCGCGGATTCTCTCGGGCGACGGCAGGCCGTCCTCGCGCAAATGCTTCAACGCGGCCCAGGCGCGTACGACGCCGGCGACCGTGTTGCGGTCGGCGATACCGATGCCGGCATATCCCAGCAGCAGCGCCGTCAGCACCATGTTCGGCCCCGGCGAGGCGCCGCGCAGGAAGGAAAAATTCGTCGCGGCAACGGGTTCGGCGAAGGAGCTCGCAATCTGATTCATGCGAAGAGCCCGTGCAGGAACCAGCGCGGCGGGGCGCTTTCGGCCTCGTAGAAACCGATTCGGAACAGCCAGAAGCGGCGCCCCTGCGCATCCTCGACGCGATAATAGTCGCGCATCGGCTCGTCGCTGCCGTCGCGCCACCATTCCGGCGCGATGCGCTCCGGCCCCTCGGCGCGGGCGACGTCATGGATGAGGCGGCGCCAGCGGAAACGGATCGGCGGGCCATCCGGCACTTCGGCGATGGCCTCGACCGGCTGGGGCGGCTCGAAAAGCTGGAGCGGGCGGGCCGGCGGCTCCTGCGGCTCAGGCTCGGGCCATGCCGCCTCCGGCAGTGGCGCGGCGGCTGAGATCGCCTTTGCGGCACGGACGGGATGATGCGTATCCTGCGCCGCGAAGCGCAGCACGCGGTCGCGGCCGAAGCGGGTGACGAGCCGGTCGACCAGATCGGCCACTGCCTCCTCCTCGACGGCGCGGCCGTCGAGGCTGTGCTGCTGGTCCGTCAGCGGCTCGCAGATCGGCACCGCGAGCTTGACCGCATCGAAGCCGAAGCCGGGATCGAGCGGATCGGCCAGCGCCTCGATGCGCTCGCGATAGAGCCTGAGCAAAGCCTTCGCATCGCGCGAGGGCCGGCCGGTCTCGATGGCGAGGCGGCGGACGGCACCGTCGCTGCGGAAGAAGCCGATCTCGAAGACGCGCCCGCCCTCGCCGCGCGCTTCCAGCACCCGTGCCGCCTCCCCGATCAGCCGGACGACCACCGCCTCGAGGCTCGCGGTATCGGCGAAAGGCTCGGCGAATTGGCGCTCGACCACGCAATCGGGCGGCGGCCGCAAGGGGGTGATGCGGCGATCCTCTCGGCCGAGCGTGCGCCTTAGCTTAGTCGCCAGCGCCTCGCCGAAGCGGGCCGAAAGCGTCTCGGACGGGCGTTCGGCGAGATCCGCCAATGTCTTGAGGCCGGCCCGCGACAGCGCGATCACGGTCTCCGCCTCGATATCGAGCGCATTGGCCGGCAGGGGGCGCAGCGTCACTTCCTCCCGCCTCGGAGCGATGATGCCTCCCTCCCCGAAACGGGCGCAGGCGCGGGCGGCATCGGGCGTGCCGGCGATGGCGGTCCTCAGTCCAAGACCGATCCGGCGTATGACGTGGTCGACACGGGCAACGAGCCCTTCCTCGCCGCCGAAGAGATGGGCGCAGCCGGTGATGTCGAGCAGGAGGCCGTCGCGGGCGTCGAGCGCGACCAGCGGCGTGAAGCGGTCGCAGACACTCGCGACCTCCTCCAGAAAATGCAGATCCGCCTGCGGCTGCGCCTCCAGCGCGACGAGATCGGGCATCCGGGCGCGGGCATCGGCCAGGGTCAGCCCGCGCGTCAGGCCGAGCCTGACGGCGCGCCTGTCGCAATCGACGATGCGCAGCGCATTGTTCTGCGTCTCGACCAGGACATGGGGCTTCTCAGCCGGCGCGCCGAAGGCCGGAATCGTGCCCGTCCGCCGCAACCTGTCGGTCGCCAGATAGGGGAACCAGAGGGCGAGATAGCGGCGCGGCATGGTCTGTCCGGGGAGCCAGTCTGTCGGAACGGTCGAAAACGCTGCGTTCCTCGAAAGATCGTCGGTCACGGTCCCACTCCACACGCCACTCGCGCTCCGCCGCGCCGCCGCGCTGGCGCAGCAATCTCACGGCGAAAGCCGGAGCGCCGGGGGCATTGGCCTCCAGCGCCCGCGAGGCCAGTGCACGCACCTGCCAGCGCGTACGGGCCGCGCTCGGCGCCTCCGCAGCCGCCACCCGCAGCAGCAGAACCGGCACGCCCGCGCCTTCGGCAGCCAAAGCGAGGCGCCGGCTCGCCGTCAGGTCGAAAGGGCGCGGTTCACCCCAGGGCTCGATCATCACGGCGCCTAGCGCAGAGCAGCGCGCCGCCTCGGCGCCCGCCCGCAAGACGCCCTCGCCGTCGCGCGCCCGCACCAGCAGGAGGCGCGAGGGATCGAGGCCAAGCTCGTTCAGCCCCGGCGCATGCAATCGGCCGGCTTCGGCATCGACGAAATCCTGCCGCGCCCACAGGATCGGGCGCTCTGGCACCTCGCCCTCTCCGTGCCCAGCCCGCAGCGCAACGCCCAGCGCGAAACCCGTCGCGGCCGCGAGATCGGCGACCTCGGCGGCATAGACCTCATGCAGCGCCGCTCGCGCGAGCCCGCCGCTCAGGGCTTCGTCGAGCGAAGTCACGCCAAGGCCGATCCGCCCACCCGCGACAGGGCCAGCCCGCAAAGCCGCCTCGGCGAGGCTGCGGCGCAGATCGGACAGGGTCTGGGCGGTCGCTGCTGGCATGGAAACTCGAAAATTGTTCTCTCTTTGTTCTTTATAAAACGCACCGCGCCGGAAGGCGAGTCGAGTCTTCCGAACTCCGACTCGCCCCTGCTGTGCGATACGCAAAGTTTGTCGGCTGGAGAGGGTAGTATGTCGGCATTTGCGCCCATAGTTTGTCGGCACAGCCCTTTTACGGCCTCAACCGCCTATCAGATCGAACCAGCCGCCTTCATCGATCACCTCGACGCCATGCTTGGCCGCGTCCCTGAGTTTGGACCCAGCGCCGGGGCCGGCGAGGACAGGAGTTGCTTCAGTGAATCGGCCGCCTGTAGGGACATCCTGTCTGTTCAAGGCTGCCACGCGATAGAATCGCAGCCTCTTTCACGCTGCGGCGGCTAAGCTGGCGATTGCTGCCGCGACACCGCCAGAGCCGTGCGGGATTTCTCTCGCCTGAAGCGCCATCTCAACTGCTCCGAGCGCGCCCAGCAAGGCTGCAGCGTTGAAATGGCCCATGTGGGCGATACGGAAGGCCTTGTTATGATAGTCTCCTATGCCCAGGCCAAGCGTCACGCCACAGATATCGCGTGCGAAGGCGGTGATGACCCCTACGTCTACGCTAGGCGTCAGGACCGCCGTCACGGACGGCGCTCGCTCGGTTGCCTCCGTGACTCCGAAAGCCAGAGCCTGACCACTCGTCCAGAGATCGACGGCAGCATGTGTCGCCTTGGCAAGGGCGGTGTGGCGGCGCCAGATTGCCTCCAGCCCCTCCTCGAAGATCATGTCGAGCGCAGCACGCTGTCCAAAGAGCAGGTGCTCCGGCGCGGTCCCGCAATGTTTCATGTAGGCGAGCACGTTCATCCGACCGCTCCAGTCCCAATAGCCGGTGCGCAGGTTGGCGCGCTTGTGAGCGGCAAGGGCTTTGTCGTTGGCCGCAACGAAAGCCAGGCCTGGCGATGACATCAGTCCCTTCTGTGAGGCGGAGACAGCGACATCGATGCGCCAGGCATCCATCTCGAATTCCATGCAGGCCAGCGATGCGATGGCATCGACCATGAAGAGGGCAGGATGGCCCGCGGCGTCGATGGCCCTTCGGATCGCGGGGATGTCATTGACGATGCCGGCGGCGGTATCGATCTGAACGACCATCACAGCCTTGATCGTGTGCTGCGTATCGGCGCGCAGCCGAGCCTCGACTGCGACGGGATCAACAGCCCGACGCCAGCTCCCAGGAAGCATCTCGACATCAACGCCCATGAAGCGCGCCATCTCGCCCCAGCCGATGGCGAAGCGTCCACTTTCAAGCACCAGCACCTTGTCGCCACGCGAAAGGACATTGGTGAAGGCTGCCTCCCAGCCGCCATGCCCGTTGGCGGCGTAGACGAAGGTTTCGCCGTCAGTCCGGAAGACGCGTTTGAGATCGACGAGAACCGTTTCAGTTAGGGTCACGATGCTGTCGGAACTTAGTTCCTCCGCTGGTCGCATCATCGCCTGAAGCACGCGATCGGGAATGTTTGTAGGACCGGGCATCGCGAGCAGCGGCCGGCCATTAGCCAGAGACATGCCGAATCCTCAGTACAGGAAATTCATCTCTGCAGAGTTCCGCTATGAGCATGTTCCGAGCAAGCTCGTGCGCGCATTGCTCGGCATCCCGCTTTGCATGACACATGAGCCCAGCTGGACCGGCAGAGAGCGCCCAGAAGCTCCTACGGGCTGTACCGCCGTTTCAGCTCTCCGCTGTCGTCGTAACTCGCCTCGAAAACCGGCGAGGCGAGAGTGGCGCGAACCTTCAGGATGCCGCTGCCGGTATTCGTGAACCCGTGACGGCTGCCGGCGGGCACGATGACCGACTGGTTGGGGAGCACGGACATCACCTCGTCCTCGATGCGTATCTCGGCCTGCCCCTCAATGACCTCGAGGATTTCTTCGACGGTGTGCGAGTGCATAGGCGCGCCCAGGCCAGGTTGGCAAAACTGCTCGAAGATGCAGAGCTGATGCGATCCCACAACCGCTGAGACCCGCATTGAGGTCAGTACGCCCTCTCGCCATTTTTCGAGCTCAGATTGCGGTTCAATCACGCGCATGCGTTCCTCCCTTCAGCCGCTCGCCCGCACTAGGGCGCGGGGCCTTATCGGAGATCAAAGCATGTTCACCCACGTCATGATCGGCAGCAACGATCTGGAGCGGTCAAAAGACTTCTATGACGCCACATTCGTCGCGTTAGGCGGCAAGCCTGGCGCGGTAGATGCCCGAGGCAGGCTAATCTACGCCCACGACGGCGGGCGGCTGATGATCACGAAGCCCATCGACGGCAATCCGGCTACTTCGGCCAACGGCGGAACGATCGGAATCTCCGCGTCCGGCCGGGACCACGTTCTCGCGTGGCACAAGGCCGGGACTACGCATGGTGGGAGTGCGATCGAGAGCCCACCCAGCGAGCGCCCGAACGGAGCCTTCGTCGCTTACCTTCGCGATCCGGACGGAAACAAGCTTACCGCGCGCTCGCAGCCGACGGCATAGCACGATCGAAAACAGCCGCGCCGAAGGACTCCGCGCCACCGGAGACGGCCGCTCGAATTCTGCGACAGGAGCGATGAGTTGCGGATGCGGCAGCAACGGGCGAAGGGTGACGCGCTCCATTAGGAGGAGTCGGTCTCCTGGCCGGAAGGCGGAGGAACCGTGCTCAGTCCAACCTACCACGTCGTGCCCACCGCCTCCTTCAGCTAAGCCGCACTCGCACTGCTATTCATGATGGTAGTATGGTCAGCCAAACCGGCACGCCTCAAGTCGCTGACTCACGGGCGCTCAGAATCCAATCTGGGAAGAGCACCTCACGCATCCTGCCAATGGCGCTCCAACGCCCCCACTCCTTTTCGCCATCCTCCTTCAGCTTCGCGCGTCCGGCTTCGCGTCAAGGGCCCTGGCCACTGCTTCAGCCGCATCATCCGCCGCGGTTTCCAAATCGGCAGTCTTAGATCGTGCCTGTTCGGCCGTTTCGCCGCGGAATTTGAGCGAGGCGTGATAGATTTCTTCGCCGGCCGAATTCTCTACAGCGGCAGTCAGATCGACGGATGTACCATCAGGTAAGACATCGTGAGCCATGTCCGCCAACGCCACCTGAGCCGCGTCTGCGGCGGCTTTGTCGCTGGCCAACAGCCTTTCAAGGACGATCTGTTCTGATCCTGGAACGCCTCAGACCTCAGCTCGTTTATAGGTATGGAGCATGAGGAGCTAACGATGGACCACCCCCACCATATCCCTCTCACCGAGACCGACTTGACTGGCGATATCCTCGATGGCGCGACGATCTACGGACCAGGCGATGAAAAGATCGGCTCAGTTTCCCATGTCCACGGCGCCGGCCCCGCCAGTCAGGTCGTGATCGACGTGGGTGGCTTCCTTGGCATCGGCGCAAAGCCCGTGGGGGTAGCTATCAGCGACCTTGAGTTCATGCGCGACGAAGATGGCAATGTTCACGCCGTCACGAACTGGACCAAGGATCAGC